>DATHNU010000572.1:0-4867 GCA_035485695.1 Reyranella sp.
CTGCTGCTCGGCCTCGTTGCCGTAGACGGCGAGCTCCATGGAGTTGGTGTCGATCAGCCGGTCGGCGCGCAGGAAGCGGTCGCGCTCCAGCCACTTGCGGTCGCTGAGCGGCCGCACCGGCACGAAGGTCTCGCCGGCATAATAGTCGGCCAGCACCTTGTGCACGTCGGCCGCCGTCACCTTCCTGGCCACGATGTCGCGCGTGATCGGCACCATCACCAGCATGCCCTGGGCATAGTGGCCGACCGACGGCACGAACAGCGGGGCGTGCTGGAGGTTGGAATATTTCTTCATCTCCGGCACGTGCTTGTGCGTGAGCTCGACGCCGTAGAGGCCGAACGGCTCGACGTCGGGGTTCTTCTCGTGGACCTCGATCAGCTCCTTGCCGCCGCCGGTATAGCCCGAGACGCCGAACACGGCGGGCGTGGAATCGGCGCGCACGATGCCGGCGTCAACCAACGGGCGCAGGATGGCGATGGCGCCGGTCGGATAGCAGCCGGGATTGGCAATGCGCTTGGAAGCGAGGAGGGCCGCGCGATGGGCTTTGCTGAGCTCGGGGAAACCGTAGGTCCAGCCCTCGGCGACGCGATGGGCGGTGCTGGCGTCGATCACGCAAGTATCGGCGTCACCCAGCGCTGCCATCAGCTCCTTCACCGCCGCGTCGGGCAGGCAGAGCACGGCGATGTCGGCCGCGCGGGTGATCTCGACCCGCTTGGCCAAATCCTTGCGGTCGGTCAGCGGCAGCTCGAGGAGCTCGATGTCCGGCCGGTCCTTCAGCCGCTCATGGATCTTCAGCCCGGTGGTGCCGTGCTGGCCGTCGATGAAGATTTTGGTCTTGTTGCTGGTCATGGTCTTCTCTCTCGCACATTCAGGGCCTTGGGGAACGGGCCGACTGGAGAAGAAGGAAAATAGGAAGCCGCCTGATCCTCTCCAGCGGCTTCACGAAACGGCGCGTTCTTAGGCGCGCGCGTTCTCACACCGCTTTTCAGGGCGGCGGCGTCGCGACCGGGAGGGGGCAAACGACATCATGGTGGGCGCATATTTCATCGGCGGCCCCCGATGTCAAGAGCGCGCTCAGTCCGTGGGCGCAGCACCTGGTGACGCATTGGTTGGCCGCGGCACCGGTGAGGGCTGTGCCGCGCCAGGCGTCGAGCTCGACGACGACAGGAGATTTCGGCGGACCGTTTCGTTGGTGTCCCGCATCGAGTGCCTGACCACGATGTTCTGTTCGTTGAAGAGGATGACCAATTCCTTCTTTTGGACGTCGTTGCTAGCCACCAGGAAGCCCACGTAAGGGATGAAGTTTTCCGCATGCGCCGTGTCGCGCGACCAGCGATAGGTCCAAATCTCGTTCTGTGCGTTGGCGAAGGAAGTCTCGGTCGGCGCGCCGTATATGCCTTCGATCTGGCTTCGCGTCGTCTTGCCGTCGATGATGACCCGATCAACCGCCCTCGCGTCCTGTGTTCTCAGGACATCATTTCCGCGGCTGGCACACGCGCCGACCGACAAGGCCACCAACAAGGCGGCGCTTCCCCAAACCTTCATCCCCATCTCCGTTTTTTATGCCTCCAGCCTCAACTACCATAGCGTGTGCCACATCCGTTGGTATAGGGGTTTGCTGACGGGCTACGCATATCTGCGCTAAAATCCATCTAATGTGCGCCGAGGTGCACATAGGCAGGAGACGACCATGACCCATTTCACCCATCCCGAAGGCCTCTCCATGCTGGAGAAGCGCACGATCGAGGCCGAGATCCTGAAGGAGGTCTACGAGACCCTGAAGGAAAGCCACGGCGAGGAGGTCGCGCGCCGGACCATCGCCGAATCGGTGCGCCGTTCGGCCATCGAGCAAGCCCGCGCCTTCGCGGCCGCCGCGCCGGGTGGGACGTCGCTGAAAGCCTTCGAGGACGTGATGCCGCTCTGGACCAAAGGTGGCGCGCTCGAGATCGAGGTCAAGGAGCAGAGCGACACGACCTTCACCTTCAACGTCGTGCGCTGCCGATATGCCGAGACCTACAAGGCGATGGGACTGGGTGAGATCGGCCACCTTCTCTCCTGCAACCGCGACGGCGCGTTCTGCGAGGGTTACGACCCCAAGCTCAAGCTCGAGCGCTCGCAGACCATCATGCAGGGCGCCAGCCATTGTGACTTCAAATATCGCTACGAGGACTGAGGCACCGGCTCGGCCGATTGAGAGGACTCAAGCGCACTTCATTCGCCTCCCGAGCGGAGACATCTTACCTTCAACGATAAGCAGCCATCGGGGACAGAAGGTCTCTCCGCGCGGCACGGAGCCTGCCCCGAGCGAAGTCGAGGGGGCCTTGGTCGAGACGACGGAGCACATGCGATAGCCCTGCGTCTTTGGCGGAGGTGCACCGTCATACGGAACGGAGGGGGCGAGGCCCCGACGATATTTCGGCAAGCCTGTCCCTTATGAGACACCACAAGACTCCATCCTGCAGCACACTGGATGACAAGCAGGCGACGGGCGGGCTACGACGGCCGCTACGAATGGCGTAAGTGCACAGTGGGGAAACAGATCGACATGCGTATCAGAGGTTTGCTGGCCACCGCTTGCCTGGCGCCGACGCCGGCGCTGGCACAGGCACTCAACTACACGACCTTCGGCAACCCCGGCAGCCTGGTCACCACGGTCACCGGCATTCGCGGCAACGGCATGACCGGCGACTTTACCACCGGTACCGGCGGCAGCACCGCCGGCGTGTTCTACACCTTGCCGTCGCTCACTCCCGCGCCCTACCCCAACGCCTCGGCGCCACCCGTCAACTTCACCGGCGCCACCACCAACACGCCCTACGGGCCGAGCTTCGGCTCGGCCACCGGCATCCTGCGCGTCGTCGGCAGCTACAAGACCACGGCCAACGGCAACGGCGACCTCGGCTACCTGTTCGACGGCGCCAATGCGCCCGGCCAGCAGCTCACGACACTGATCGGCGGCCCTGGCGCCTTCAACACCATCGCCCATTCGAACTTCGGCAACCAGGTGGTCGGCAACTGGGACCTCGGCAACGCCAACGTGGGCAATGCCTTCCTCTACAACATCGCGACCGGGTCGATGACGACCATCAACCGGCCGGGCCCCTACACCAGCACGACCGCCTACGGCGTCTACGGCGACCGCATCGCCGGCGGCTCTAGCCTCGGGCCGGGCCTGTCGCGCGCCTACATCCTCAACCAGACGACCGGCGTCTACACCGACTACGACGCGCCCGGCACCGGCACGGTGGTGACGCATTTCGAGGGCATCACCGGCGGCGGCCGCGCCAACACCTACAACCTGGTAGCCGATTCGGTCGACGCCACCGGCACCCATGCCTGGGTCGTGCATATCGACACGAACGGCAACGCGACGTGGACCGAGCTCAGCGTGCTGCCCGGCAACAGCAGCAGCACGACCTCGGCCAATTCGATCTACGGCAGCACCGCGATCGGCGTCTACACCCTGAACGGCGTGACCTACGCCTTCACCACCACCGTGCCCGGCATCTACAACCCGATCACCAACAACGGCACGCTGTCGAGCGGCACGGTGGGCACCACGCTGATCGCCGGCATCCAGGGCGACGACATCGTGAACAACGGCACGGTGACCACGACGGGCGCGGGCAGCGTCGGCCTCAATATCAACACCTACGGTGTCGCCACCAACAACGGCACGGTCAACGCAAGCGGCGCCGGCTCGAGCGGCGTGCTGATGAGCGGCAGTTTCAGCTCGCTCCTGAACTACGGCACGATCACTGCGGCGCCGGGCAGCTTCGCCATCCAGACCGATTCGACGGCGGTCGGCAGCCTGATCTACAACACCGGCGTGATCAACGGCGCGGTCTCGATCGCCGCCGGCCCCTATGCCCGCTTCGAGAACAGCGGCTGGATGGGCATCACGGCGCCCGGCGCCGGCGTCACGCACGCCATCAGCGGCACCTTCGCCCAGACCTCGCTGGGCACGCTCGCCCTGCGCGTGGGATCGAACGGCGTCTCCGACCAGCTCGTGGTCAACGGCCAGGCACGGCTTGCCGGAACGGCACTCGCAGTCTTCCAGCCGGGCATCACCTTCGCCAAGAGCTATACCCTGGTGTCGGCAACCAACGGCCTCACCGGCACCTTCGGCACACTGTCGACCCAGAATCTTCCCAGCTTCCTCGGCGGCAGCCTGGGGTACAGCCCGACCAGCGTCACCTTGAACCTGCAGGCGTCGCTGGCGCGGCTGTCCGGCCTCGGCGACCACCAGCGCTCCGTCGGGCAGGCGCTCGACACCGCGTTCAACGCCGGCTCCGGCCTTGGCGCCATGCCGGCGCTGTTTAACCTGACCGCGGCTCAGATCCCGTATGCGCTGACGGTGCTCTCCGGCAGTAACGCCAGCGTCGGGCTATCGACCGACATGATGGCGGGCAGCCAGTTTACCTCTCTGATGACAAGCCGCAGCGTGACCCGTCACGCCGACCAGCAGACGGCGGAACTGGCGGCCTGCGATCAGGCCGCGGCCTGCCAGGCGACAGACAGCGCGGCCCCTCCCAACTGGAGCGCCTGGGCAAGCGCATTCGGCGGCGGTCAGTGGCTCAACGCGGAGCCCACGAGCGGCGCGCCCGCGGCACAGCAGTCGATCGGCGGCGGCGCTTTCGGCAGCGACTATCGCATCGGTCCGCAGACGGTGGTCGGCGCGGCCGCCGGCGTCAGCGTCTCGAATTACGGGGTGAGCTTCACCGGCGCCAATGGCCGGGCGACCGGCGCGCATTTCGGCCTCTACGGTCTGCACGACATGGGCACCTTCTATGTCAACGGCTCGCTGGCCTACAACCGCTTCGACGGCAGTGCGACCCGCGTCGTTGCCGGCATCGGCAGCACCGAG
>DATHNU010000573.1:0-4903 GCA_035485695.1 Reyranella sp.
CTTCCGGATTTTCAGCCCATAGGCCACGTTCTCGGCCACCGTCATGTGCGGCCACAGCGCATAGCTCTGGAAGATCATCGACATGTTGCGGCCTTCCGGCGGCACGGTGCGTGCAGGCGAGGACAGCACCTTGCCGCCGACCACGATTTCGCCTGCCGAGGGCTCGATGAAGCCCGCGATCAGCCGCAAGGTCGTCGTCTTGCCGCAGCCCGACGGACCCAGCAGGCAGACCAGTTGGCCGTGCTCGACGCGCAGCGACACGCCGTCGACCGCGACGGCATCGCCGTAGTGCTTGGTGAGGCCCTTCAGTTCAACTGAGGCCATGTGTCCTCCCTGCCCGGCCCAAGATGCTTCGCTTCTCTCAATATGACAATGATGATGTATATTCGCGGCCACATCGGAGGAACGGCATGCAGGAACAGAAGATCTACGGCCGGCGCGAGGGCGCTGTCGGGCACCTCGTCTTCAACAACCCGGCCAAGCTTAATGCCGTATCGCTCGACATGTGGGACGGCTTTGTCGGCATCCTGCGGGACTACGAGAAGGACCCCGAGGTCCGCTGCGTCGTGGTGAGCGGCTCAGGCGGCAAGGCGTTCGTGTCGGGCGCCGACATTTCCAAGTTCGAGAGCGAACGCGCCAATGCCGAGGCCCAGGTCCGTTACGACGCCATCTCCAAGGAAGGCTACGAATCGCTCTACAATTTCCCCAAGCCCACCATCGCCAAGATCACCGGCTACTGCATCGGCGGCGGCATGAATCTCGCGGCCTGCTGCGACCTGCGCTACTGCAATGAAGGTGCGCGCTTCGGCGTGCCGGCAGCCAAGCTCGGGCTGGGCTACGGGTTCCTGCGGATCGAACGGCTGTCGCGCCTCATGGGCCTGCCGCGGGCCATGGAGTTCCTGTTCACCGCCAAGCAGTATTCGGCAAAGGAGGCCTATGACATGGGCCTGGTCCAGGGCGTGGCCGCCGATGCCGAGCTCGACGCGATGGTAGGCGCCATCACCGGCGCCATCGCGCAGAACGCCCCGCTCACCATCGCGCTTGCCAAGGCCTCGGCGCGTGAGATCGCCAAGCCTGAATCCAAGCAGGACCACAAGAAGCTGGAGAAGATGGCGGAAGCCTGCTTCGACAGCGAAGACTTCAAGGAAGGCCGCCGCGCCTTCATGGAAAAGAGGAAGCCGGCTTTCAAAGGACGTTAGCGCTGGGCGCGCGCGGCTCCAGTCGCGCGTCATGCTCGGCCACAAGAAGATCGCGCCACTGGAGTGGCGCGCCCCCAGCGAAGAGGAAACATCCATGACCACCCTGCCCCTGTCCCACATCTCTGTCCTCGACCTCACGGCGCATCGTGCCGGACCGACGGCCGTGCGCCAGCTCGCCGACTGGGGCGCGCACGTCATCAAGATCGAGCCGCCCTCCGACGGCAAGACTGATGCGATGGGCGGCCACCGCCATGGCTTCGACTTCCAGAACCTGCATCGCAACAAGAAGGCAATGACGCTCAACCTCAAGAGCAAGGAAGGCCACGCGATCTTCATGAAGCTCGCCGAGAAGGCCGACGTCATCGTCGAGAACTACCGTTCCGACGTGAAGCATCGCCTCAAGGTCGATTACGACACCGTGGCCAAGATCAATCCGCGCATCGTCTACGGCTCGATCGCGGGCTTCGGCCAGAGCGGCCCCGATGCGGCCCGGCCCGGAGTCGACCAGATCGCCCAGGGCATGGGCGGGCTGATGTCGATCACCGGCGAGCCCGGCCGTGGGCCGATGCGCGTCGGCATCCCGATCGCCGACCTGACCTCGGGCCTGCTGCTGGCTCAGGCCATGATCCTGGCGCTCTACAATCGCGAGCGCACCGGCCGGGGCCAGTGGGTCCATACCTCGCTGATCGAGGCGCAGATCTTCATGCTCGACTTCCAGGCGTCGCGCTGGCTGATGAAGGGCGAGGTCGCCAAGCAGGCCGGCAACGACCATCCCACGGGCATTCCGACCGGCGTGTTCCCGACCAGCGACGGCTATATCAACATCGCCGCGTCAGGCGACAACATGTTCAAGCGCTGCGCCACGGCGATGGGTGCGCCCGAGCTGGTGGACCATCCTGAACACGCGACACCCAGCCTGCGCTCGCAGCATCGCAAGGCGGTCAACGAGCGCATCGCCGCCGTCACGAAGACGAAGCCGTCGGCGCATTGGATCGAGGCGTTGAACAAGGCAGGCGTGCCGTGCGGGCCGATCAACACCATCGACCAGACCTTCGCCGAGCCGCAGGTCAAACATCTCGGCATCGCCCGCGCGGTCAAGCATCCCAAGCTCGGCGACATCAAGGTCGTCGGCCAGCCGATAAACCTCTCCGACGCGCCGCAGCCCAAGGAGCTCCAACCCACGCCCGAACTGGGCGAGCACACCGACGAGGTGCTGGCCGGCCTGGGCTACGACCGCAAGGCGATCGACGCGCTCAAGGCTGGCGGCGTGATCTAGAATTGCCGGACCGCGGGCCTCCAGGCCCGCCTCTTCGTCCATGGGATCCTTCGCTACGCTCAGGATGACAGACGCCTACCGCCTCAAAAACTCCCGCAACGCCCGCAGGAACGCCACCGGGTGCTCGACCTGGGGCAGGTGGCCGGCGGACGGAATCGTCACCAGCCTGTAGTCGCCCAGCGACGGCGCCATCTGGCGCGCGCCGCGCTTGTCGAGCACGGGCAGGCGGTCGGCCTCGCCCCAGATCAGCAAGGTGCGGACCTGCGGCGCCGGGCATGCCGCTTCGGCCAGCAGAAGGTCGAGGACCGCATCGACTTCGGCCGGCGAGAAGCGATCGAGCGCGCTCACGATCGCGGCTGGCGCGTTCCGCCGGTCGTGGAACGCCGTCGCCAACGCCTCGCTGCCGTAGATGCTGCGCAGGAAGTGCGCCCGCACCAGGCGGCGCACGCTGGTGTGCGCCGCCATCCAGCGCACGCCGCGATTATAGGCCGGCGGCGGATAGCCGTTCACCATGACCAGGCCGCGGCAACGCTCGGGATATTGCGACGCGAAGCGCCAGGCGATGGTGGCGCCCAGCGAATTGCCGACGATGGTGGCGCGCTCGACGGCCAAGGCGTCGAGCAACGCCTCAAGCCACGCAGCATAGGCGCCGAAGCTCGGCAGCAGCGCGCCCGGCACGCCGACGCCCGGCAGATCGGGCGCCACCACCTGATACGAGCGCTCGAGTTCGCCGCTCACCGTCGACCAATAGGCTTCGGCGCCCGCCCAGCCGCCATGCAGCAGCACGATTGCCTCGCCGCTGCCGCCGGTCCAGACTCGCGCCGGGCGCTGGCCGAGCGGGATTGTGCTTGATTCCACGAGACGCCTTCATGAATGAATTGGACCGGGAGAATAGAAGATGGCGTCGCGCAGAACAGCATTGATCACGGGCGCCGGCCGCAATATCGGCCGCGCTTGCGTGCTCGGCCTGGCCGAGGACGGCTTCGACGTCGTCCTCAACGGCTCGAGCGATCGCGCGGCCTGCGAGGGTGTCGCCCGGGAGGCCGAGACGCTCGGCGCCAAGGCACTCGTCGTCATGGGCGACGTCGGCCAGCCCGAGGACTGCCAGCGCATCGCCGATGCGGTGATCAAGCAGTTCGGCGCGGTCGACGTGCTGCTCAACAACGCGGCGCTCCGTCCCAACAAGCCGTTTCTCGAAATGAGCGAGGCCGAGTGGCGCCGTGTCATCTCGGTCGACCTCGATGCCTCGGTGTGGCTGTCGCGCGCCTGCTTGCCCGGTATGCTGGAGAAAGGCTGGGGCCGCATCGTCAATTTCACCGGCATGAACGCCATTCATGGCCATGCCGGCCGCGCGCCGGTGTCGGTCGCCAAGCACGGCGTGTGGGGACTCACCAAGGCGCTGGCCATGGAGTTCGGGCCGAAGAAGATTACCGTCAACGCCATCTCGCCCGGCCCGATCGCGCCGGACGTCGAGGAGAAAAACGCCTCGGCCCAGGCGCGCGCTCAAACGGTGGCGCGCGTCCCGCTCGGCCGCATGGGCAAGCCGGCCGAGGTCGCCGCCGCGGCCCGCCTGCTGGTGTCCGAGGCGGGCGCCTACATCAACGGCCAGATGATCCAGGTCAACGGCGGCGCAGAGACCTGACCGCCAGAGGCCCTGGGTTGACAGCCCTCTTCGCTTGGCCCAACACTTCACCATATGGTTAACTATCAAGAAGGCCAACGACCATGAGCTACATCGATGGATTTGTTGCGGCGGTGCCGACCGCCAACCGCGGCGCCTACAAGGAGCATGCCGAAAAGGCCGCACCGATCTTCAAGGAGCATGGCGCCCTGAAGATGGTCGAATGCTGGGGCGACGACGTCCCGGATGGAAAGCTTACTTCCTTCCCGATGGCCGTCCAGAAGAAGGCCGACGAAACCGTTGTCTTCTCCTGGATCGTGTGGCCGTCGAAACAGGCTCGCGACGAAGGCATGAAAAAGGTGATGGCGGACCCGCGTATTCAGCCCAACGTCAATCCGATGCCCTTCGACGGCAAGCGGCTGATCTTCGGCGGCTTCGAGGTTCTGCTCGAGGCGTGAACCAGGGTCGGCAGCCTTAGGTTCCCCTAGGCGCTCGGACGGACTAGATTGCGACGTCGGCAGGCGGGGCATTACAGGAGGTCGACATGCCGGTGGTGAAGAACGAGGACGCGCAGGAGATCCCATGGCGTCCGGGCTATCGTAACTATGTTCTTGCCGGCCAGGCGCAGGGCGTGTCGGTAAGTTCAAGCATGGGCGTCCTGGAACAAGGGGCCGGGGCACCGCTGCATTTCCACGAGGAAGTCGACGAGGTCATCGTCGTCGTCGAAGGAACGCTCGACGTGCGGATTGGCGACGAGCGTCTCCTCGTTGGCAAGAACCAGACCATCTCCATTCCCGCCCGCACGCC
>DATHNU010000574.1:0-3818 GCA_035485695.1 Reyranella sp.
TTCGACGCCAAGGTCGTGGCCGGCGTCAGCGCGCCGTTCAAGCGGCGCTGGGGCCGCGCCGCCTATGTCTGGCGCTCGCTGATCGAGACGCGGCGCTATCGGCCGGTGCGCTACGGCGTGGAGATCGACGGCGTGCGGCACGAGGTGTCGTCGGTGATCGTGACGCGCAGCCGCCACTATGCCGGGCCCTATGTCGTGGCGCCCGAGGCGGCACTCGCCAAGCCGCTGCTGCATGTCTGCCTGTTCGAGCGCTGGGGGCGCTCACACACGCTGCGCTTCGGGCTTGCCTTGCTGCTGGGACGGCTGCCGCGCACCGCCGGCTATCGCGTGGTGACCGGCCGCGACGTGCGCATCTCGGTGCTGAACGACGCCGGCGAGGCCGGCCGCCAGCCGGTGCAGATCGACGGCGACGACGCGCTCACGCTGCCCGTGTCGATCGGGCTGGCCACGGGCGCGGTGCGCCTGCTGATGCCGGCCTAAAGGTCGCCGTCCCAGAGGTCAGGGTGCGCGGCTACGGCTTGTAGAGCGCAGCAAGTTCGTCCGACGACAATCCGAGCTTTATGCCGATTCGCTCGATTTCGTCGTCGGTAAATGCCATCACGGAAACACTTTCGTCCATTTCGGCAAACAATATGTCTTCGGCCGGCACGAACTTCCAGGAGCGTGGCCTGGTGGTTCTCGACCCCGACTTCGCAGGCTTGCTGGAAACCAGTTTGAGCGCACGCCCACGCGCCGCATCGACGTTGGCGGCAACCATCAGGCCAAGGACACTCGCTTGAAGTTTCTTCGTCATGGCAGCAGTCCTATGCGTCTCAGGTATATAAGGGCTGAGGACTGGTCGGAAAAGTCCAATTCTCCGTCCCAGCGTTCGCCCAGCAGGAGATGCTTGCCGAGAGTTGTCGCGGCGACCGGCGTGACGGCAGCCGCGACGGCGCGAAGGGCGAAGCGATCCGGCGACGACAGGACCTGGCTGATGGCCTGGGCCTGCAGGGCGGGGAGCGGCGGCGCCAGCGCGGCAAGCTTCGCCCGCAGCCGGGCCGACAGCTGTAGCCATTTTGCGTCGGTCTCGGGCAGGAAACCATGCATGGCCCAAACGTATCCGCCATGGGACAGCCCGGCGTTGAGCGTGAAACGGACTATGCCGCAGTCGCGCTCGATCAGGAGCAGGTTCTGCAACAAGGGCTTGGAGACGAGGCCTCCTCGAGCGGTCGGCGCCAGGACAACCCAGCTGAGGTGCGCCTGGTGCAATCGAGGGGCCAGGCGGAAAGCCATCGTTGCGACCGGTGTCGGGCCTTTGAAAATCCGGACCCGGACAAACAGCCGGTCGCCGGCTACGACCCTCGATACGATAAAAGCCGCATCGAAGCGGGCCGATAGCAGCTGGGCGAAATGAAGGGCGTCCTTGCCGAAATTGGCGGTGCACCACCTGTTCACGTCTACAATGGTCGTCCCAGCGAAGCCGTATTGACCACTGCGGTTGTTCAGGACGATGAACGCCGTCACCTTGGCATGCTCGACGACTACCGTGCCGCCTGCTGCAGGCGCCTCACGACGTCGGGCGTGGGATGGCCGTCGGCCGGCAGGCCGACCTGCTTCTGGAACAGCCGCACCGCCGATCGCGTTTTGGGCCCCAGGAGTCCGTCGGCCTCGTCGGTGTAGAGGCCGAGCTTGGCAAGCCGCGACTGCAGGTCGACGATGGTGTTGTGGGACAGCGGCTCGTCGTCGGCCGGCGCCGACTGCATGACGGGCGGACCGCCCACGATCTGTTGCGCCAGGATGCCGACCGCCAGCGCATAGAGCGTCGAGCGGTTCCAGTTCATCACCGCCTTGAAGTTGGGATAGAGGATGAAGGCGGGGCCGCGCCAGCCGGCGGGCAGGGTGATCGATGCGAGATCGTCGACGTTGGGCAGCGGCGCGTTGCCCGCGCGCTTGACGCCCATCGCCGCCCAGGCACGGACCGGCTTTTCGATCGTGGTGTCGGCCTGGTCGAGCGGGAAGCCCTGCGGCAGGAACACCTCCTCGCTCGACGGCAGGCCGGGCTTGAAGCCGACGCCGCGCAGGTAGTTGGCGGCCGAGGCGAACGAATCGGGCAGGCTGGTCCACAGGTCGATCTTGCCGTTGCCGTCGCGATCGACACCCCATTTCATGAAGGTCGAGGGCATGAACTGCATGTTGCCCATGGCGCCCGCCCATGAGCCGCGCAACTGCTCGCGGGTCATGCGGTCCAGCACGAGGATGCGCAGCGCCTGCACCGTCTCGTTGCTGAAGAAGGCGGTGCGCTTGGTCATGCAGGCAAGCGTCGCCACCGAGCGGACGACCTGGAAGTCGCCCATATAGCCGCCGTAGTTCGTCTCGAGGCCCCAGAACGCCATGATGTATTGCGGCGGCACGCCGTACTCGCCCTGGATGGCATCGAGCAGGGCGCGGTTCTGCGCCATCTTCTGCTGGCCCTTGGCGATGCGCTCGGCCGACACCGAGGAGCCGACATATTTGGCGTAGGTCAGCGAGAATTCCGGCTGGCGCGAATCGAGGTCGATCACCTTCTGGTCGGGTGTCAGGCCCTGGAAGGCGCGGTCGGCGACCTCGGCCGGCACGCCCTGGCGCACCGCGTCGGCCTTGATGGTCTGCAGGCAGGCCTGGAAGTCGCCGCTTTGAGCGTTCGCCGGACTGAGAGCCAGGCCGGCGAAGAGCGCCGTCATTGCGGCGAGAAGAGCTATTCTTGGAAGGGGAATCATGTCGCCGATTCTATCACGAGCCGGCGACGGTCAACCCCTCGATTCGCACCGTCGGCGCATTGGTGGCGCCCTTGAACTGCAGGTCGTTGGCCGGCGTCATGTTCAAAAACATGTCCTTGAGATTGCCCGCCACCGTGATGCCGCTCACCGGCCAGCCGAGCTTGCCGTTCTCGATCCAGAAGCCCGACGCGCCGCGGCTGTAGTCGCCGGTTACGCCGTTGACGCCAAAGCCGATCAGGTCGGTGATGAAGAGCCCGCTCTTGATGTCGCCGATCAGCTCGTCGACCGAGAGCTTGCCTTTCTCGAGGTAGAAGTTCGAGGTGGTGGGCGAGGGCGGGCCCGATGTGCCGCGCGCGGCGTGCCCGGTCGGCTTCAGCTTGAGTTGACGGGCGGCGGCCAGGTCGAGCAGCCAGGTGGTGAGATGGCCGTCATCGATCACGGCGTAACGCTTGGTCGGCAGCCCCTCGGCGTCGAACGGTCGGCTGCCCAGGCCGCGCCTGCGTAGCGGGTTGTCGAGGATGCGGATGCCGTCGGCGAAGATCTTGGCGCCCATCTTGTCCTTGAGGAAGGACGTGCCGCGCGCCACCGCGCGACCGTTGATGGCGCTCGCCAGGTGGCCGATCAGGCCGCCCGAGACGCGGCGGTCGTAGACCACCGGCACGCGCGCGCTCTGCGCCTTGCGCGGGTTGAGGCGGCGGACGACGAACTTGCCGGCATTGCGGCCGACCCGGGCCGGCGCCATCAGGTCCTCGAAATGCACGGCGCTCGACCATTCATAGTCGCGCTCCATGCCGGTGCCCTCGCCGCCCAGCACCGAGCAGGACAGCGAAAAGCCGCTGCGCCGATAGCCGCCGGAGAATCCGTTGCTGGCGGCCAGGACCACCGAGGAGCGGCCCCAGCTCGCCTCGGCGCCCTCCGAATTCGTCACGCCCTTGACGGCGCGGGCAGCGTCCTCGGCCTCCGCCGCCATCGCCAGAAGCGACCGGGCCGAGGGCCGCCGCTTGTCGTCGAGATCGAGGTCGGGCCAGCTCCGGGCCAGCAATTCCTCCGGTGCGATGCCGCACACCGGATCCTCGGGCACCG
>DATHNU010000575.1:0-2480 GCA_035485695.1 Reyranella sp.
CCGCGGTCGCAGCGTCGACTGGACGCGCGGCGCGATCGCGACGGTTTATGCCGCCGGCATGCTTTATGCAGGTGGTGCGAAGTTCATCCTGCTGTCTGCCCTGCTCTACGCGCCGGGCACCATTCTGTTCATCATCGCGAAACGCGAGCAAAGTAAAACGGTCTTTACGCCTGTCGAATGGCTCATCTTCGGGGTCGTCGTCGTCGCGGCAGTCTTCGGCCTTTACAGCCTCGCGAACGGCATGATCTCGATCTAGTGTGAATGGAGTGCCGCCCGGATGTCCACGAATCCCTCACCGGCCGGCGGCGCGCGACCGTCGCAACTGATCGACCTCGCCCTGCAGGGTGGCGGCTCGCACGGCGCCTTCACCTGGGGTGTGCTCGACCGCTTGCTCGAGGAATCCTGGCTCACCATCGAGGCGATCTCCGGCACCTCGGCCGGCGCCATGAATGCCGCCGTGATGGCCGACGGTCACGCCAAGGGCGGCAACCCGGCGGCGCGCGAGGCGCTCGAGGCCTTCTGGCGCAGGGTCTCGCAGGCCGCCCGGTTCAGCCCGTTGCAGCGCAGCCCGCTCGATGTCCTGCTCGGCCGCTGGTCGCTCGACACCTCGCCCGCCTACATCGCCTTCGACATGATGGCCCGCGTCTTCTCGCCCTATGACTTGAGTTTCGGCGCGCCCAATCCGCTGACCAAAGTCCTGGCCGAGTCGATCGACTTTGCACGCCTCGCCAAGGCGCCGATCAAGCTTTTCATCACGGCGACGAACGTCCGGACCGGACGGCCGCGCGTGTTCCGCAACGCCGAGCTCTCGCCCGACGCGCTGCTTGCCTCGGCCTGCCTGCCGTCCATGTTCAAGGCGGTGGAAATCGACGGCGAGGCCTATTGGGACGGCGGCTACTCCGGCAATCCGACCATGACTCCGCTGGTGCAGGACTGCGTGTCGGACGACACGATCATCATCGGCATCAATCCGGTGGAACGCCCGGGCGTCCCGCAATCGGCCCGCGACATCCTGAATCGTCTGAACGAGGTA
This sequence comes from Reyranella sp., assembly GCA_035485695.1. GTDB lineage: Bacteria > Pseudomonadota > Alphaproteobacteria > Reyranellales > Reyranellaceae > Reyranella. The sequence goes on from DATHNU010000575.1 coordinate 1,034, forward strand.
TCGTTCAACGCGGTGCTGCTGAAGGAACTGCGCATGATGGCCCTGCTGCGTCAGGTCGCCTCGGCCGACAATAGCGAAGTGGCGCACTGGTCACGCATGCGCGTCCACCTGATCCGCAGCAGCCTGCTGGACGATCTCGGCTCATCGTCGAAGCTCAACGCCGAATGGGCGTTCCTCACAATGCTGCGCGACGAGGGCCGCCGCGCCGCGGAGGCCTTCCTCGGGACGCACGGCGCCGACCTCGGCAAGCGCTCCACCGTCGACATCGATCGTCTCCTGGAAGGCGTCTGATGGGCCTTGCCGGCGTCCTGCTCGGGCTGGCGCTGCTGGTCTGGCTGGCCTTCCGCGGCTGGACCGTTCTGCTGTTGGCCCCGGCGGCGGCGCTGCTGGCCGCCTCCTTCGCCGGGGAGCCGTTGCTGGCGCATTGGACGCAGACCTTCATGGGCAGCGCGGCACAGTTCCTGGCGCAGTTCTTCCCGCTGTTCCTGATGGGCGCGCTGTTCGGCAAGCTGATGGAGGACAGCGGCTCGGTCTCGGCGATTGCGCGCTGGATGACCGAGCGCCTCGGCACCGGCCGCGCCATGCTGGCTGTGGTGCTGGCCGGCGCCCTCGTCACCTATGGCGGCGTCAGCCTGTTCGTCGCCTTCTTCGTGCTGGCGCCGATGGCCGAGGAATTGTTCCGCGCTGCCGCCATTCCGCGTCGGCTGATGCCGGCGGCGATCGCGCTCGGCACCTCGACCTTCACCATGTCGGCGCTGCCCGGGACGCCGGCGATCCAGAACGCCATCCCCATGCCGTTCTTCGGCACGACGCCGTTCGCCGCACCGGGGCTGGGCGTGATCGCTTCGGCCATCATGCTGGGCTTCGGCCTGTGGTGGCTGGGACGTGCCGCCGCCGCGGCGCAGCGTCGGGGCGAAGGCTTCGGCGACGCGCCACCCGTGCCCGTCGATGCCGCCGCCGACGACCCGTTGGTGCGCGAGCGGGCGACGACGGCGCACGCTTTCGATCCGGCGGAGATCCATCACTCGCAACAAAGCGAAACGCTGCCGCCCATCGTGCTGGCCGCGCTCCCGCTGGTCGTGGTCGTCGCCGTCAACCTCCTGATGTCCTTCGTCGTCCTGCCGCGCATGGACACCGCCTTCCTCGCCGAGCCACGCTGGGGGGCCACCTCGCTCTCGGCCGTCGGCGGCGTGTGGTCAGTGGCGGTTGCCCTTACCGCAGCGATCGTGGTGCTGCTGCTCATCCTGGGGCGGCGCCTGCCCGGCCTGCGGCAAAGCATGGATGCCGGCGCCAATGCCGCCGTGCTGCCGGCCTTCAGCGTGGCGAGCCTGGTGGGCTTCGGCGCCGTGGTCGCGGCCCTGCCGGCCTTCGCCCTGGTGCGCGGCTGGGTGCTGGGCATCGAGGGCGGGCCGCTGGTATCGCTCGCCGTCGCCACCAACGTCCTCTC
>DATHNU010000576.1:0-2381 GCA_035485695.1 Reyranella sp.
CAATCCGGCGACGCCATCCTCGCCGCGCAGGACGAAGGGCCGATGGCCCGGTCGGCCGCGGAAACTCCCTGCGCCATCGAACGCGACGGTGAAAGGTGGCATGGCGACGGTCGACGCGACAGCGCCAGCCCTGGCGACAACGTCCTGCGGCAGACCGTCATAATCGCCGACGCGGACCAGCGTCGCATGCAAGCGCTCGATCGCGAGCGGCTTGCCTTGCAGCCCAAGTTCCAGGCGCAACGCCTCGCGGAGTTGTGCAATGCGCGCAGCAGTACCTGCATCCGGGAAGATCGCGAAGAACAAACGATCGGTGAGAAGCCCCTGCGGCCACCCTTCTCGCCTCGTGGGTGATGGCTGGTCGAACATGCTGTCACCGCTTGCATCGGCGAAGGCGAAATTGTCTCGGCCTCGACGTTGGATTTAGGCCGAGGCGCCCGTCGATCAAGCGGTCGCGTTCTTCTCTCAGGTGGGCACGACATCGTAGGACCGCGGGCCTCGAGGCCCGCTTGTGGCTGGGAGGGCCACTGGTGGCTTGGGGGTACCACGGGTTGGGGTGAACCCTGGACCTCCGAAGGCCCGCGGTCCGGCCGACGTCGATGGCGAAGGCAAGAAGCCTTCGTCAACGCGGCACAGCCTGAATCAGGCGGCGCGGTAGAAATACGGATCGAGCACCCGCACCTCGGTGATGCGGTTCACCGGCAGCCGGTTCTTGACCGAGACCTTGCGGATCGCCTCGGGGGTTGGCCCGTCATAGATGCAATAGCTCTTCTTGTTGTCGGTGCTGAAATAGGAATGGATCCAGGTCACGCCGTCGGCGGTGTTGATGTCCACCACGGTGCGGCAAACATTGGCGCCTTCCGCGGTAGCCGGGATATTCAGTCCAGACGGGAAGTCGCGCTCCACTACGTAACGGGGCATTTGCCCTCTCCTTTTCGAATCGTTGCCGAAAGAGTCCCACACGGCGGAACATGGCCATGACGGGCCGCCGTGCCATCGGGGGTTTTCCCTATTTTTTTCCGACCGCCTCCTCAATTTGCGCCTCGCGCAGGCCGAGCCTCGTCGCCGCCGCCACCGCCTCGCCGCGCGAGCGCACGCCGAGCTTGGCCAGCACGGCGGACACGTGGTGGTCCACGGTCTTCTCGGCCACGAACAGCCGGCGGGCGATGTCGGCGTTGCGCCGCCCTTCGACCAGAAGGCCGAGGACTTTCAGCTGGCGGTTGGTCATGCCGCAGGGATTTTGCCGGGTCCGCTCCTGCGCGCCGCGCGGGATGTCGCGGACGCCGCTGGCGCGGAGCTTGCGGCGGACGATGGCGGCCATGGGCAACGCCCCCAGCCGTTCGAAGATCTCGAGCGCCGCACGCAACGGGCCTTCGCGATCGCTGTCGGCCAGCGCCATGGCCTGCTCGTAGGGACAGCCGAACTCTTCCCACGCCCCTGCCGCCCCCTGCCAGTCGCCCGCCATCTGCAGCGCGAAGGGTCGCGCGACTTTCGCCGGCACCGCGTCGAGACGCCCGTGCCGCCACAGCCAGAATGCCAGCTCGCCCTGGATCCACGAATCGGCGTGCTTCAGGCCGAGCTCGTAGGCCTTGGCCAGATCCGCCACGACATCCGACGCATCGATGCCCTGCAGCCAGACCGCTTCGGCGCGCGCCGCAAGCACCTGCACCAGCCTTTGCATCTCGTCGGTCGGCACGGCCAGCCGATAGCCTTCGGCAAGAGGGCTTTCGCCGCCAGGCGTCTCGCAGTCCGGATCACCGCGCCTGGCACGGATGCGGCCTAGGGCGGCCAGCGCCGGGATCTTGCTGATCGGCGCCACCCGCGGATGGCGGATGACGGTTTGCGCGTCCTTCAGGGCATCGTCCCAATGGCCCAACGCCATCGCGATCTGCGCGCGGTACGCCGTCATGTAGCGGATCCACGAATCGAGATTGTGCTCGTCGCAGTAGGCGATGCCGGCCTTCAGGTACTCGACCGCCGCCGAAAATTCGCGATGGCGAAACGACATGGTGCTGAGGTTGTTGAAGGCCCGCGCGGCATGTTCCTCGAATCCGCCGTTCAACGCGGTGTCCAGCGCCCGCTCGAGATCTTCGCGTCCGGCAGGATCTTCGCCCACCAGCTTGGCTGTGCCGATGTTGGTGAGGGCATGCACCTCGATCTCGGTCTCGCCCAGACGGATGGCGAGCTCGAGCGCCTTGCGTCCCCACTCGAGCGATGCGACGACGTTTTCCGCCAGCATTTGAAGTTGTGAGCAGTTGCTGTAGGCCATGGCGAGCTCGCGTCCGGCCGGAAGCTGCTCAAGCACCGTCACCGCCTCGCTGGCATAACCCTCGGCCGCCACCTTGCGACCATTGAACAAAGACAACCGGGAAAGCCAGCGCAGC
>DATHNU010000577.1:0-2522 GCA_035485695.1 Reyranella sp.
GCCGGCGCTGACCTTGGCCTTCGCCGAATGGCCGGTGCTGATGCGGGTGCTGCGCTCCGACATGATCGCCACCCTGCAGGAGGACTACATCGCCATGGCCAAGGCCAAGGGCCTCAGGCCGGCGCGCATCCTGCTGGTCCACGCGCTAAAACCCTCGTCACTTACGCTGGTGACGGTGACCGGCATCAACATCGGTCGCCTGATCGGCGGGGCGCTGATCGTCGAGACCATTTTCGCGCTGCCCGGCATCGGCCGCCTGCTGGTGGGCGCCATCTATGCCCGCGACTTCATCATCCTGCAGGGCGTCGTGCTGTTCGTGGCCGCGGGCTTCGTGATCGTAAACTTCATCGTCGACATGCTCTATGCCGTGCTCGATCCCAGGATCCGCCATGGCCGTGCTTGAGATCGGAATCGACACCGCCGCCGTCTCGCCGGTGCACCGCGGCCGCAAGCCCGGCGTGTTGTTGCTGGTCGCCATCGGATGGATCGCCCTGATCGTGCTCGCTGCGACGCTGGCCGACTTCTTGCCGATCCCGAGCCCGACCGACATGGACATGCTCGCCCGCCGCGCGCTGCCCAGCAGCCAGCACTGGCTGGGCACCGACCAGCTCGGGCGCGACGAGCTCGCCCGCCTGATCTACGGCGCGCGCATCTCGCTCACCGTCGGGCTGCTGGCGCCGGTGATCGGCGTCACGGTCGGCGGCTGCCTCGGCATGCTGGCAGGATATTTCCGCGGCCGCCTGGAGACTTTGACGGTGGCCGGCGTCGATGTCCTGCTGGCTTTTCCGCCGCTGGTGTTCGCGCTGGCCGTCACGGCCTATCTCGGGCAATCGATCCTGAACCTCACCCTGGTGATCGGCGTGTTGGGCATTCCGGCCTTCACGCGCGTCGCCCGCGCCGTCACCCTGTCGCTCAGCGAGCGCGAGTTCGTCACCGCCGCGCGCGCGCTCGGCGCCACGCACACGCGCATCCTGCTGCGCGAGCTGCTGCCCAACGTGGCGTTGCCGCTGCTCGCCTTCTTCCTGCTGGGCGTCGCGGTGACCATCGTCGTCGAGGGCGCGCTCTCCTTCCTCGGTTTGGGCGTGCCGCCGCCGGCGCCGAGCTGGGGCAGCATGATCGGTGAGGGACGCGAGAGCCTCGACCTCGCGCCGTGGCTCGCCTTCCTGCCGGCCGGCTTCATGTTCGCCACCGTGCTGGCCTTCAACATCGTGGGCGACACGCTGCGCGCGCTCACCGATCCGCGACCGGGAACGCTGTGAGCGCGCCCCTGCTGTCGGTCGAGGGCGTGTCGGTCGATCTGCCGACGCCGCGCGGGGCATTGCGCGCGGTCGACACTGTCGACCTCAGCCTGGCGCCCGGCCGCACCCTGGGCGTGGTGGGCGAATCGGGCTGCGGCAAGACCATGCTGTCGCGCGCCATCCTGCAATTGCTGCCCAAGCGCGCCCGGCTGAGCGGACGGGTGATGCTGGGCGGCCGCGACCTCGCCAGCCTGCCGGCCGAGGCGCTGCGCCGCCTGCGCGGGCCGGAGCTCGCCGTGGTCTTCCAGGATCCGATGACCTCGCTCAATCCCGTGCTCACCATCGGCACCCAGATCATCGAGACGCTGCAGGCGCATCTCGGCATGGATGGCGCGGCGGCGGCGGCGCGCAGCGTCGAGCTTCTGGCGGCGGTCGGCATCCCGGCGCCCCAGCAGAGGCTGCGGCAATATCCCCATCAGCTTTCCGGCGGCATGCGGCAGAGGGTGGCGATCGCCATCGCGCTTTCCTGCGAGCCCAAGCTCCTGATCGCCGACGAGCCGACGACGGCGCTCGACGTCACGGTGCAGGCGCAGATCCTCGACCTGCTGGCGCGCGAGCAGCAGCGCCGCCACATGGCGATGATCCTGATCACGCACGATCTCGGCGTCGTCGCCGGCCGCACCGACGAGGTGGCCGTGATGTATGCCGGCCGCATCGTCGAGCGCGCGCCGACGCCAAAACTGTTTGCCCGCATGCGCATGCCCTACACCGAAGCGCTGCTGGCCGCGATCCCCAAGCTCGAATCGCCGCCGCACACGCCGCTGCCGGCGATCGCCGGCCGCCCGCCCGATCCGACGCGGCCGCTGCCCGGCTGTTCGTTCGCGCCGCGCTGCCGCTACGCCGACGGGCGCTGCCGGGCAGCCAAGCCGCCGCTCGCCGATCCGGAGCGCGCCGGCACGCTCTACGCCTGCTGGCATCCGCTCGGCCTCCCGGATACTCCCATATCCTCGGTGGCCGGCGCATGACGGCGCCGCTGCTGTCGATCGAGAAACTCACCGTCGAATACGCGGTCGGCGGCAAGGTGCTGTCGGCCGTGTCCGACGTCAGCCTGGAGGTTGGCCGCGGCGAGACGCTGGGCCTGGTGGGCGAATCGGGCTGCGGCAAGTCCACCCTGGGCCGCGCCGTGCTGCAGCTGCGCCGTCCGACCGGCGGCCGGGTCACGTTCGACGGCACTGAGCTCACCCGGCTCGATGGCGAGGCGCTGCGCCTGATGCGCCGCCGCCT
>DATHNU010000578.1:0-3753 GCA_035485695.1 Reyranella sp.
GCTGGTCGCCAACCAGGTGGTGCGCCATCGCCTGGTCGATATGGCGATGAGGATCAATGCCGTGAAATCGACGCTCGAATTGCTGGCGTGGCGCGTGGGCCAGGGTGAGAAGCCCGTGGCGGAGATCTGCATGCTGAAGAATCTCGCGACCTCGACCCTGGAATTCTGCGCCAACGAGGCCATGCAGGTCTTCGGCGGCGCGGGCTACCTGCGCGGTGCCAAGGTCGAGCGCATCTATCGCGAGACCAAGGTGATGTCGATCGGCGGCGGCTCGGTCGAGATCATGAAGGACCTCGCGGCGCGGCAGATGGGGCTTTGAGCTTTTACGGCGACACCTTCGACTGGAACGCGCAGCCTGTTGGATTCACAGTTCGCTCAGGGTCCTCTCCGCCGCGAAGCGGGGGAGAGGAAGGGACCCATTGCGAAGCAATGGGTAGGTGAGGTGGTGGCCGATAAGCACGGGATGTTTCTGGTGCGAGCGCCGCGGCCCACCTCACCCTCCCGCGCTTCGCGCGGGCCCCTCCCTCTCCCCCGCGATGACGCGGGCGGAGAGGGCCTCAGACGCGATGTGTGAATGCGATAGACTGCTCGGGGAGCGAGAGTAGGAGTAAAAGATGACCAATCCATCCTCCAATCCGCTAGCCGATCGCGAGCAGCGTCTGGCGCTCTTCCAGATGTGGTTCTCCGACACGATTCCCCACAGCAAGGCGCTGGGCATCAGAATCATCGACGCGCGGCGGGGCTTTGCCTCGATGCGGCTCGACTGGCGGGAAGAGCTTGTGGGCAATCCCGAGACTGGCGTGCTGGCCGGCGGCCCGTTGACGGCGCTGCTCGACGGATGCTGCGGCATGTCGGTGGCGACCTTGCTCAAGGAGCCCAAGCCGTTCGCCACGCTCGACCTGCGCATCGACTACGTGAGGCCGGCGACGCCGGGACAGGCAGTGATCGCCGAGGCGGAGTGCTACCGCATCACGCACTCGGTTGCCTTCACCCGCGCCTTCGCCCATCACGGCGACGCCAAGGACCCGATCGCCGCCGCCGCCGGTACCTTCATGCTGGGCACCAAGGGTGAGGTCACGCGTCCGCAGTCGATCGGCAGCGAGGCAATCGTCCTGGAGACCAAGCCATGAGCACGTTGCTCGAGCGCCTGGCCGAGGTGCGCAAGTCGGGCGACGTGGCGCGGCTCGCTGAGGCGATTCCCTATGCGCGCTGGATGCGGATCGCGCCGGAGAATGGCACCGGCGAGTTGCTCACCCGCATGCGCTATCATGACGACCTCATCGGCAACACGTTCCTGCCAGCGATCCATGGCGGCACCCTGGGCGCCATGCTGGAGATGGCGGCAATCTTCCATCTGTTGTGGGAGACCGAAACCGAGACGGTGCCCAAGATCGTCAACATCACCGTCGACTACCTGCGCTCGGCGCGCCCCCTCGACGTCATCGCCTCGGCCAAGGTGACCAAGCAGGGGCGCCGCATGGTCAATGTCTTCGCCGCGGCCTGGCAGGACGACCGTTCCAAGCCGGTCGCCACTGCCAGCGCCCACTTCCTGGTGACCTCGGCGGACGAACCATCGGCCCTTTAATTACCGGCGCTGTGACCGTCCTCAGCCGCGGGGACCGGAAACCTTGTCGTCCGGCAAGGTGGCCGGGCTGAGTGCACGCGGCAGGCGGGTCGCCAGGGCGAGGACAACGAGCCCGATCAGCGCGCCCACGACGTGAACGTTCCTGAGGGCCGATGCCATGGCGTCGGTCAGCGTCATGATCTCGGCCGCGCCGAGGCTTTGGCGCAGCAGCGGCGCCATCAACCGCTCGGCCACGTCGGCCTGCGCGCCGTGGCGCTGGAGGCCGAGATTCACCAAGGCGCCAAACAGCGCCGCACCGACCGACTGGCCGACGATGCGCATGAACATGCTCGACGCGGTGGCGGCGCCGCGATCGCGCAGCGCCGCGGCCGCCTGGACCGACACGAGATAGGTGGTGTTGCAGAAGCCCATGCCGATGCCGACCAGCAGCGCGCCTGCCCCAGCCCAGCCAGGGCCTCGCGTCGGCGTGAGGCCGATCAGGACGAGGCTGCCCAGGACCAGTGCCGCGCCGCCGATCATGGCGCTTACCCGGTAGCTGGTGCGGAGCATGACCCGCCCCGCCACGATGCTGGCGACGGCCCAGCTTATGGACATGGTGCCGAGCACCGCGCCGGTGGTCCCAGCACCCCGACCCATCACGCCCTGCACATAGATCGGCAGGAAGCCGCTGACGCTGATCATGACCGCGCCGATGGCGAAGCTGCCGGCATTGCCCAGCGCGATGGTGGGGCTGCGCCACAGCCGGAACGGCAGCATCGGCGCCGGGCTATGGCGTTCGCGACGGACCAGCCCGGACAGCGCGCCGACGCCCACCGCCAGGCACGCCGCGAGCATCCAGGGACTGAGGCTTCCGCCCTGGATCATGGCCATCATCAAGGCGCCGCCGCCCAGCATCAGCAGGACCGACGCGAGGTAGTCGATACGCGGCGGCCGGGAATGTAGCGTCTCATGATAGAACGCCGCCAGCATGGCAAAGGCGAGCGCGCCGACCGGCAGGTTGATCCAGAAGACGATCGACCAGTCCGCATGCTCGACCAGGAAGGTGCCGAGCGTCGGCCCGACGACGGCGGCAAAGCCGAAGACGCTCGAGAGGAAGCCCTGCACCCGGGCGCGCTCGGTCGGCGAGTAGATGTCGCCCACGATGGTGTAGGCGACCGGCTGCACGGCGCCGGCACCGATGCCTTGCAGCGCGCGGAAGGCGATCAGCGACAACATTCCCTGCGCGAAGCCGCACAGCGTCGAGCCCACGAGGAACACGCTCGCGCCCACGAAGAAAATGCGCTTGCGGCCATAGAGATCGGCCAGCCGCCCATAGATCGGGATGCTCACGGCCTGCGCCAGCAGATAGGCGGCGAACACCCAGCTGAAGAGATGGAAATCGCCGAGGTCGGCAACGATCGTGGGCATCGCGGTCGCCACGATCGTGGTTTCCACGGCCGTCATGAAGGTCGCCATCATGCAGGCCGCCAGGACCAGGCCGCGACGTCCCGCAGCCGCCTTCGGCACCTCGTGCTCAGCGCTCCTTTCCGACATTCAGCGCGCTCCGGCCGCCGTGCAGGGCTATGACATATGATGATTCCGTCGTCTCGACCGGAGCGCGAAGCGCGGAGCGGAGAGACCTTGTCTCAACGATAGGCGGCTTATTGTCGAGAGAAGGTCCCTCCGCGCGGCCCTTCGGGCCTTGGTCGGGACGACGGAAATCGCCATATGCGATAGCCCTGCGCTGCCCAGGACTCAAGCCAGCGTATTTGCGAGGTCGATGCCGTAGTGCTTGGCGTTCTTCGCCATGTAGGAATCGCGCGATTGCACTGTTTCGCCGCGCGCTACCGCCGTCACCATGTCGAGATAGGTGTGCCAGCCCATGGCATTCAGCATCACGAAGCGCTCGAGCACCGGCAGATGCTCGAGTGTCAGGGCGACGTCGTTGCCGGCGGGCGCGAGCGTCAGGGTGAGGTACGATTCGGGGTAGGGCGAGACCGTGTCGCCGGGATTGTAGACGTTCCAGCTGTAGGCGAGCCGCTGCGGCGGATCCCACTGCGTGACGACACCCTTTATATGACCGCCCATCAGCTCGACCTTGCCGCCGACCTGGGGCTCGATGGCGCCGGCGCCGTACCAGCCGGGCAGCCACTGGGCGTCGGTCAGCACCGCCCAGACCTTTTCGATCG
>DATHNU010000579.1:0-2158 GCA_035485695.1 Reyranella sp.
CCGACTTCTCGATCTTCTTTCTCCTGATGGTGGTGCTGGGCGGTGCCGGCCGGCTGTGGGGACCGGTGGTGGGCGCGGTCGTGTTCTTCCTGGTGCCGGAACTGCTCACCGCGCTGCAGAGCTGGCGCATGCTGATCTACGGCGTCGCGCTTCTGGTGCTGATGCTCTATGCGCCGCACGGCCTCGTTGGCGCGATCGAAGCGGGCTGGAAGCGCGTGCGCACGCGGCTCGGCCTTTCCAACATCCTGCCCACGCCAGCGCTGGGCAGGGCGCGCGAGACGGTCCAGCCGGTGGCTGGCGCCGCCCTTTCGGTGCGGGACGTTGAGAAACGTTTCGGCGGCGTTGCCGCTTTGGCTGGCGTCAGCCTCGACGTCGCGGCCGGCACGACCCACGCCATCGTCGGCCCGAATGGCTCGGGCAAGACCACGCTGCTCAACATGATCTCCGGCTTCTACCCGATTGACGGCGGCTCGATCCTGATCGATGGCCAGTCGGTCGTCGGCATGGCGCCGCATCGCATTGCCCGCAATGGCGTCGGGCGCACCTTCCAGACGCCCAGAATGCTGCCGCAGCTCAGCGTGCTCGATAACGCGCTGCTCGGCGCCTTTCCGGCCGAGCGGCAGGGTGCGGCAGAGGCGGCGCTCAGCCTGCCGCGGGCACGGCGCGAGCAGGCGGTCTCGCTGGGCGATGCTTTGCGTTATCTCGACTTCGTCGGCCTCGCCGATCGGGCGATGGAGCCGGCGGGCGAGCTGCCGCACGGCCAGCAGCGTCTGGCCGAGATCGCCCGCGCGCTGGTTGGCCGGCCGCGCCTGCTGCTGCTCGACGAGCCGGCGGCGGGCCTGTCGCTGGCCGAGCTCGACCGCTTGGGCGAACTTATAGCGGCGATCGGCGCGCTGGGCACGACCGTGGTGATCGTCGAGCACCATCTCGAGCTGGTGGCCAATATCTGCCGCAGCGTCACCGTGCTGGAGCGCGGCACGGTGCTGGCGTCGGGCACGCCGGCTGAGGTGTTTTCCCACGAGGAGGTCATCGCGGCCTATATGGGATCGCATACCAGTGTCGGGCAGGCGGTATCGTGAGCGCCGGTGCGGCCCTCCTGCAGGTGAATGGCCTGGAAGTAGGTTACGGCCATGTCGGCGTGCTGCGCGGCGTCGATCTCGCGGTGAGCGAGGGCGATATCGTCGCCGTGGTCGGCAGCAATGGCGCCGGCAAGAGCACGCTTTTACGCGCGATTTCCGGCCTGTTGCGGCCATCGGCCGGCCGCATCGTCTTTGCCGGCCAGGACATCGCGGGCCAGCCGCCGCATCGCATCATCGATCTCGGGCTGTTGCACGTCGCGGAAGGGCGCCGTCTGTTCCGGCGCCAGAATGTGCACGCCAACCTCGAGCTCGGCCTCTACGGCGCCCGCCTCGACCGAACTGTCGAGCGGCAGCGCTACGATTTCGTCTACGAGCTCTTTCCCATGCTGGCCGAGCGGCCGCAGGCGCTGGCGGGCGTGTTGTCGGGTGGCCAGCAGCAGATGCTGGCGATCGCCCAGGCGCTGATGCGCCAGCCCAGGCTTCTGATGCTCGACGAACCGTCGCTCGGCCTGGCGCCCATCGTCGTCGATCAGGTGATCGAGGTGCTGCAACGTCTGCGCGTGGCCGGTACCACCATCCTGCTGGTCGAGCAGATGGTCGAGCGTGCGCTCGACATTGCCGACCATGCGTTCGTGTTGCAGAACGGCGCCGTCATCGGCAGCGGCACACCCGAGGCGATCCGAGGCGGGGACCTCATACGTCGCGCCTATCTCGGCGCGGTGTCGGATCGCGGCTCTGTGTCATCCTGAGCGCAGCGAAGGATCTCATGCCCGTGGAAGCGGCGATGAGATCCTTCGCTGCGCTCAGGATGACATGAAAGGGATCGAACGGAAGTGCCCTAAAAAGGCTCGATCAGGCGCTTGCGCGTTGTTCGCGACGGCGGTGGGGGCAGGGTGGCCAAGGTCTTGATCAGGATGTCTCGCGTGTCGGCCGGGTCGATCACGTCGTCGTAGTGGTAGCGCGCCGCGACCTCGATCGCCGTGTTCGAACGTTTCAGCGCGTCGGTCAGGCGCTTGTGCAGGGCCGCGCGCTCCTCGGCATCGGCGACGGCGTCGAGCTCGACCTTGTAGATGATGTTG
>DATHNU010000580.1:0-4971 GCA_035485695.1 Reyranella sp.
CGGCTGCCGCCCTACGAGCGGGCACGGCGCGGCGTCGCCATGGTGCCGCAGGGCCGCGAGATCTTCCCGCTGCTCACGGTCAAGGAGAACCTTGAGACCGGCTTCGCGCCCGTCAAGCGCGACCAGAAGAAAATCCCCGACGAGGTGTTCGAGCTCTTTCCGGTGCTGCAGTCGATGCTGCGGCGTCGCGGTGGCGATCTCTCCGGCGGCCAGCAGCAGCAGCTGGCGATCGGCCGGGCGCTCACCATGCGGCCCAAGCTCCTGGTGCTCGACGAGCCGACCGAGGGCATCCAGCCCTCGGTGATCAAGGATATCGGCCGCGCCATCACCTTCCTGCGCCAGCGCGGCGACATGGCGATCCTGCTGGTCGAGCAGTATCTCGAATTCGCCCACGAGCTGGCCGACGATTTCGCCGTCATGGACCGCGGCGAGGTCGTGATGTCGGGCACGCGCGAAAGCTTCGACGCCGACGCCGTGCGCCGCCACATGACGGTGTAGAATCAGCGCAACGCGAGATCCTGCTTCCTTGTCATCCTGAGCGAAGCGAAGGATCTAATGGCGGCTGCAATGAGATCCTTCGCTTCGCTCAGGATGACAGAGGTGCCTGCGCGCCCCGCACCACGCGCCCCGGACGTTCGCCGGTGAGTTCATCGTTGTGCACGGTCTCGACGCCGGCATTGAAGGTGTGGCGGTAGCCCGCGGCGCGCTGGATCAGGCGGCGGCCGCCGGCTGGCAGGTCGTAGACGATCTCGGGCCGCTTCAGCGAAAGCGCGTCGAAGTCGATCACGTTGATGTCGGCCTTATGGCCGGGCGCCAGCAGCCCGCGGTCCAGCAGCCCGTAGGCCTCGGCCGTGCCGCGCGTCTGCTTGGCGATCAGGAACTCGAGCGGCAGCCGGGGTCCGCGCGTGCGGTCGCGGCCCCACAGCGTGAGCAGCGAGGTGGGCGAGGAGGCATCGCAGATCACGCCGACATGGGCGCCGCCATCGGCCACGCCCAGCACCGTCGCGGAATCGGTGATCATCTCGTGCACCACGTCGAGGCTGCCATAGGCGTAGTTCTCGAACGGCAGCATCAGCAGCCCCTTGCCGTCGCGCGCCATCATCTCCTCCAGCGCGACCGCCTGCGGCGTGCGTCCGGTGCGTCGGGCGATGGCCGCGACCGAGTTCTCCGCGTCGGGCTCGTAGTCGGGCCGCTCGCCCACCGGGAACATCTTGTGGAACGACTGCGCCATGAAGGCGCGCGAGCCGCCATCGGTTGGCGTCTCGAGCAGGCGCTGCCGCAGCGCGGGGTCAGCGACGAGCCTTGCGTAGCGCTCGGCAGGCGAGAGCTTGCGCATCTCGAGCCACGCAGGGTGCGCGGCGAAGGGGTGCGCCGTGGTCTCCAATCCCATGATGACGCCGATCGGCCGTGAGCCGACCTGCGCGTTGGCCATGCGGCCCGCCTGGCGCACGCCATGGATCTGGTCGAGCGTTTCGCGCCACAGCCGGGGCTCGGCATCGACCTGCACCAGCAGGCAGGAGAGCGGCCGGCCGGCTTGCGCGGCCGCTGCCTGCAGTGCCTCGAACTCGCCCGGCCCGAAATCGGAATTGACCTGCAGCACGCCGCGGCCGGCGCGCTTCATGCCGGCGGCGATGCCCAAAAGCTCGGCTTCGCGCGCGCTGAGCGAGGGCGTGAAGCGGCCGTCGCGGGCCTTGTGCTTGGTGGTGCGCGATGTAGTGAAGCCCATGGCGCCCGCCCGCAGCGCCTGCTCGGTGAGGCGCGCCATCTCCTCGATCTCGCGCTCGCTCGGCGCTTCGTCGTGCTCGGCGCCGCGCTCGCCCATGACGTAGAAGCGCAGTGCGCCGTGCGGCAGTTGTGCGGCCACGTCGACCGCGCGGCGCATCGAGTCCAGCGCATCGAGATATTGCGGGAAGGACTCCCAGTCGAACTTCACACCCTCGCTCAGCACCGTGCCCGGGATGTCCTCGACGCCTTCCATCAGGTTGATCAGGTAGCCCGACTTGCCCGGCCGCACCGGCGCGAAGCCGACGCCGCAATTGCCGAACACCGTGGTGGTGACGCCGTGCCAGGAGCTGGGCGTCACGAACGGGTCCCAGGTCGCCTGGCCATCATAGTGGGTATGGATGTCGACGAAGCCCGGCGCCACGATCAGGCCCGCTGCATCGATTTCGCGCTTGCCCGTGCCGAGCCTGGGGTCGGACTTGTCTCCCACTGCGGCAATTTTTCCGTCCTGGACGGCGATATCGGCGATCCGGCGCGGCGCGCCCGAACCGTCTAAAACGGTTCCGTTTCGGATGACGAGGTCATACATGGCGGAAGGATAGGCCCGGGCCGCCCGGCCGGTCTATGTTCCCCCGCCGATAAGCCATCCCGTCCGGGGGACCGACCTTTGCAGAAACCGCTTCTCTTCACGCCGCTCCGCCTGCGCGGCGTCACCGCGCCCAATCGCTCGGTCGTGTCGCCCATGGTGCAGTACCGCGCCGTCGACGGGCAGGTGAACGACTACCACCTGGTCCATCTCGGCAAGTTTGCGCTCGGCAAGTTCGGCATCGTCTTCACCGAGAACTGCGCCATCGAGCCGCGCGGCCGGGTCACCCAGGGCGATCTCGGCATGTGGGACGACGGCCAGATCGAGGGTCACAAGCGCCTGGTGCGCTTCCTCAAGCAGGAGGGCGCGCTCGCCGGCACCCAGATCACCCATGCCGGCCGCAAGGGGAGCACGCCGCGCTCCTTCGACAAGCCCGGCCAGCTCGGGCCGGCGGGCGCCGGCTGGCAGAAATGGGAAGTGGTCGGCCCCTCCGAGCTGTCGGCGGCCGAAGGCTGGCAGATCCCGCGACAGCTCGGCGTCGACGACATCGCGACGCTGGTGCGGAAATTCGGCGAGGCCGCCAGGCGCGCCGATGCGGCGGGCTATGACGTCATCGAGATCCATGGCGCGCACGGCTATCTGCTGGCGCAGTTCCTGTCGCCGATCAGCAACAAGCGCAACGACCAGTATGGCGGCGACCGCGCCGGCCGCATGCGCTTCCCGCTCGAGGCGGCGCGCGCCGTGCGCGCGGCCTGGCCGGTCAGCAAGCCGATGTTCATCCGCGTCTCGACGGTCGACGGCGCCGGTGGCTGGGAGGTCGAGGACACGGTCGTCTTCGCCAAGGCATTGAAGGAGCTGGGCGTCGACGTGATCGACTGTTCGTCGGGCGGCCTCACCGGCCTGTCGACGGCGCTCCCGATCAAGCGCTCGCTGGGCTTCCAGGTGCCGTTCGCGGCGGCGGTCAAGCGGCAGGCGGACATCCACACCATGGCTGTCGGCCTGATCCTCGACGGGCCGCAGGCCGAGGCGATCCTGCAGGCGGGCGACGCCGACCTTATAGCCATCGGCCGTCAGGCGCTGTTCGATCCGTTCTGGGCGTTGCACGCGGCGCAGGAGCTGGGCTGCGACGTCGACTTCGAGATGTGGACGCCCGAGTACGGCTGGTGGCTGGACAAGCGCAAGAACAACCTCGTCGGCCTCAAGAAATAAGACAACGGGAACGCACCATGACAGGCATCCTGGCCGGCCTTCGCATTGTCGAAGGCTCGGCATTCATCGCCGCCCCCTTGGGCGGCATGACGCTCGCCCAGTTGGGCGCCGACGTGATCCGCTTCGACGACATCAAGGGCGGGCTCGACAATGACCGCTGGCCGATCACCCAGGATGGTCGCTCGATCTATTGGGCGGGCCTGAACAAGGGCAAGCGCTCGATCGCCGTCGACCTGCGCAGCCCGCGCGGCCGCGAGCTGTTGACCGCACTGATCACCGCGCCGGGCGAGGGTGCGGGCATCTTCACCACCAACATGCCGGCGCGCGGCTGGCTCGCCTACGAGGAATTGTCGAAGAAGCGCGCCGATCTGATTGCGCTCAACATCGTAGGCGCGCGCGACGGCAGCGCGCATGTCGACTACACGGTGAACGCCATCACGGGCTTTCCGATGGTGACGGGTCCCGTCGGCCATGACGGGCCGGTGAACGCCGTGGCGCCGCCGTGGGACCTGGCGACCGCCTATGCCGGCGCCATGGCGATCCTGGCCGCCGAGCGGCACCGGCGCATGACGGGGCGGGGGCAAAGGATCGTGCTGCCGCTGCAGGACATGGCGCTCTCGGTCACCTCGGCGCTGGGCTACATCGGCGAGGCCGCGGTCAACCAGGTCGATCGGCCGCGTTTCGGCAACGAGATCTTCGGCACCTTCGGCCGCGAGTTCCGGACGAAGGACGGCCGCTTCGTCATGATCTGCATCTTCTCCGATCGTCATGTCGATGCGCTCGCCAGCGCCGGTGGGTTTGCCGATGCCTTCAAGAAGGTCGAGGCGGCAAAGGGTGTCGATCTCAAGACCGATGCGGGGCGCTGGCTGGCCCGCGCCGAGCTCTGCGCGATCATCGAACCCTGGGTCGCGGCGCAAAGCGCGGCCGAGGTTGGCGCCGCCCTGAAGAAAGCCGGCGCGCTGTGGGCGCCCTACCAGACGTTCCGCGAGCTGGCGGCCGACAAGACCAACGTGCTCGACAATCCGCTGTTCACGATCCTCGACCAGCCCGGCGTCGGCCGCTATCCGGTGGCCGCCTCGCCGCTGCAGTTCGGCGCGGTACCGCGCCAGCCGCCGCGGGCGGCGCCGCTGCTGGGCCAGCATACGGACGAGATCCTGTCGGGTATTCTTGGCCTGCCGGATCACGAGATCGCGAAGCTGCATGATGAAAAAGTGGTTGGCGGACCGACGCGCTAAGCCTCGCCCTGAGTGTAGCCGAGGGGACTTGCCTGATGCGGGCAAGGTCTCTCCGCTACGCCTCGCTGCGCTCGGCTTCGGTCGAGACGACGGATGAAAGTCCTCATCGCCGGCGGCGGCATCGGCGGGCTCGCCACGGCATTGGCGCTGGCGCAGAAGGGCATCGGCTCGCTGGTGCTGGAGAAGGCCAACCAACTGGGCGAAATCGGCGCCGGCATC
>DATHNU010000581.1:0-2155 GCA_035485695.1 Reyranella sp.
TGGCGTGTGTCCTGCTGGGCATGGTGCCGACATTGGCGACGTTCGCCCAATTCCTGGCCGTCGGCCTTCACGGCATCTGGAACCACTATCCGAAGTGCAGGGATGTCACCCCGCGGGTGAGCTTCCTGCTGCCGGCTTGGAACGAGGCCGACGTGCTGGGCGCCAGCATCGATTCGCTGATGAGCATCGACTATCCCGCGGGCCTCTGGCGCATCTACGTCGTCGATGACGCCAGCACCGACCACACGCCCGACGTCATGCGCCAGAAGATGGCGCAGTATCCGGGCGCGGTGTTCCATCTGCGCCGCGAGAAGGGCGGCCAGGGCAAGGCGCACACGCTCAACCACGGCATCCGGGAGATCCTGGCGGAGAACTGGGCCGAAGCCGTAATGATCATGGACGCCGACGTGCTTTTCGAGCCGATCACGCTCCGACGCATGACCCGGCATCTCGCCGACCCGGCCGTCGGCGGCGTCACCGCCTACGTCAAGGAGGGCAGCCAGCCGCCGAGCCTGCTGTCGCGCTTCATCGCCTTCGAATACATCACGGCGCAGGCCGCGGCGCGGCGCGCGCAGAACGTCATGGGCGGCCTGCCCTGCATGGCGGGGGGCGCCCAGCTCCACAGCCGCGAGAACCTGCTGGCGATCGGCGGCGCCATCGACACCAGCACGCTCGCCGAGGACACCTTCACCACCATCAAGACCCAGCTTGCCGGCCGCCGCGCCCTGTTCGACGGCAACGCCGTCGTGTGGGCCGAGGAGCCCGACAGCGTGGTGGCCCTGTGGAAGCAGCGCGTGCGCTGGGGGCGCGGCAACCTGCAGATCACCCGGGCCTTCCGGCACTTGTGGTTCCGGCCCGGCCGCAACCGAATATTCGGCGACATCGCCTTCGGTTTCCTGTGGTTCAGTATCGCTTTCATGCCGCTCTTCATGATCGTGGGCTCGGTCGGGCTGGTTGGCCTCTTTTATGCGTGGCCGCCATGGGCGCCGACCGCCTTCGCGGCGCTGTGGGGCGTCACCTTCGCCAGCTATCTCTTCCAGACGCTGTTTTCCTTCGCCATCGACCCGGCGACGGCCAGGCGCTGCTGGTTCGAGGGCATCGCCTTTCCCGGCCTACTGTCGCTGGGCGTGATGATGCTGGCAGTGCTGGGTCTGAAGCCTTTCACCGGATCGGCCGACTGGCCGCAGCCCGGCGGCTGGTCGTGGCGCGACATCGCCGTGCAGGTCGTGCTGGGGTGGTCGGCCATTTCCACCCTCCTCGCCTGGGCGGTCTATCGCCTCGACAAGGCCGGCGCGCCGAAGGGGCTGCGCAACGCCTTGCTGGTGCTGGTCGGCTACGGTCCGCTGCTGTGCGCCATCTGCCTCGGGGCGATGATGGCGCAAGTCAGGAACGCCGACCTGAAATGGGACAAGACGGTCAAGTCGGGCAAAGCGAGGCTGCCGACGTGAGCGCCGCCCGGAACGATTTTTCGTGGGCGGACGGCGTCGCGCCGCCGCCCTATGATGCGAGATGCGTGTCAGCAGCCTGCTCGTGGCCTCATGGGCCGCCTGTGCGGTCCCGATCGGCGCCAGCGCCCAGCCCGTCTGCGATGTCGAGCAGGCGCAGCAGCTGTTTGGCCAGCAGCCGCGCCCGACAGCCGAGGTCGAGCAGCGCCTCGCGGCCTGCCAGGCCGCCGGCTCGACCGACTATCGCGTTTACATGTTCCTGGGCGTCATGGCGCGCGAGGCCGGCGACCGCGGACGGGCAATCACGTTCCTGGAGAAGGCGCACGAGATGGCGGCGCAGGAGCCCAATCCGGCGCTCGAGCTCGGCTTCACGCTGGAGGCCGAGCACGCCGGCGAGGCGCGCGAGGTCTACGAGCAGATCCTGGCGCGCGATCCTGCCTCGCGGCCGGCCCTGCTGGGCCTGGCGCGGGTTGCGCGCAGCCAGAACCGCCTCGCCGAGGCGCGCGGGCTCTACGAGAAGCTGCTCGCGGTCAACCCCAAAGATCCCGAGGCGCTGAACGGCATGGCCTGGCTGGCGCTTGCCAACCGCAACCGCGAGGAGGCACGGGCCGGCTTCGAGCAAGTGCTGACGATCGAGCCGAACAACGAGGAGGCCAAGGTCGGCCTGTCGAAGGCGCCCGATGTCTACCGCTACCTTTTGGACGCCAATG
>DATHNU010000582.1:0-2544 GCA_035485695.1 Reyranella sp.
GGTCGTAACGGCTGATCAGGCGAGTGAGGACGGTGGACAGGGAGTAGCAGAAGGTCGCACCAAGAACGACCAGGGACAGCCAGTGGATCGATATGTTCCAGGGCTCGAGCATGATCAGCACGCCGATGAAGCCGACCGCGACGGCGCTCCAGCGCCGCCAGCCCACGACCTCGCCCAGGATCGGCGCGGCAAGCCCCACCATGAACAGCGGTGCGGCG
This sequence comes from Reyranella sp., assembly GCA_035485695.1. Lineage (GTDB taxonomy): Bacteria > Pseudomonadota > Alphaproteobacteria > Reyranellales > Reyranellaceae > Reyranella. The sequence continues at coordinate 219 of DATHNU010000582.1, forward strand.
TAGGAAATCGCATAGGCATCGACCAGCGGCATGCGCGGAAAGACGTAAAAGAAGCCTAGCAGGCTGCCGAAGCCGGTGGCGATGCGCATCGCCTGAAGCAGCGGACGGCTGCTGTGGACGAGTCGGATGCCGCCGGCATTGCGGAAGAGAAAGTAGAGCGGGATGAGCGCCAGCGTGCTGCGGAACAGCATCATCTGGAACGGCCCGTATGTTTCCCCCAGCCACTTGACCATGGCATCCATCGTCGAGAACAGCGCGAGGGCGGAAACGCGGGCGTAGATGCCGAGCAACGTGGGAGAAGCGGGGGCTGGCGACAAGGTGCGCTATTTGGCTTGTCCGGCATCCTTCCGTAAAGTGATGTTCGTAGGAGGGGCGGGGATCGAATGCGCATGGGTTGGTTGTTCGGCCGCAACAATGTGCGTGCGCCGTGGATCGTTGCCCTGCTCGTGCTGGTGAACGCGCTGCTGCTGCGCGCGCTCGATCCCGTCGGTCTGACCCGGCTGCGCGACGTCGCCTTCGACAGTTTCCAGCGCATCAAGCCCAGGACCTACCATCCCGCCACACCGGTCCGCATCGTCGACATCGACGAGGCCGCCCTGGCCGAGTTCGGCCAGTGGCCATGGCCGCGCACCATCGTCGGCCGCCTGATCGACAAGCTGACCGAGAAGGGCGCCGCCGTCATCGCCTTCGACGTGGTGTTCGCCGAGCCCGACCGGTCGTCGATCAGTCGCATGATCAAGGACCTCGTCGTCGATGCCGATGCCGCGACCGTGCAGAAGCTCACGGCGGCGATCCAGGACAACGACAAAGTGCTGGCCGACTCGATAGCGAAATCGCGCGTGGTGCTTGGATTCGGCTTCGACCCGCACGGTGGCGCCCAGCCGCCGAAGCGGATGTTCGGCACGGCCTTCGCCGGCGACGATCCGAGCCAGTTCCTGCCGGTGCAGCAGGGCACCGTGAAGCCGCTCGCCATGCTCGAGGCCGCGGCCAAGGGCAACGGCAGCGTGAATACCGACGTCGAAGGTTCGGTAATCCGCCGGGTTCCGATGCTTTTCCGCGTCGTCGGCCAGGAAGGCCTGTTTCCTGCCCTGTCGATCGAGGCGCTGCGGGTTGCCCAGGGCGCCAGCACCTACGTCATCAAATCGTCCGGCGCGAGCAGCGAAATGTCCTTCGGCGCCAAGACCGGGATTGTCGCCATCAGGACCGGCGACATCGAGGCGCGCACCGATTCACGTGGCCGCCTGGCGCTTTACGACAGCGGCCATCGCGAGGAGCGCTTCGTGTCGGCGCGCGCCGTGCTCAAGGACGAGGTGCCGCCGGACAAGCTGGACGGCCAGATCATCTTCATCGGCACCAGCGCCATCGGCCTGAAGGACCTCCGCAGCACCCCGGTCGACGACTCAGCTCCGGGGGTCGAGGTCCATGCCCAGCTTGCCGAGCAGATGATCGAGCAGGAATTCCTCGCCCGGCCCGACTTCGCCGATGGCGCGGAGTTCCTGTACCTGGCGGCCATCGGCGCGCTCTTCGTCTTCCTGTTGCCGCGGCTGTCTGCCGGAAAGATGACGATCGTCGCGGTGATTTTCATCGGCATCGGCCTCGCCGTGCCGTGGATCGCCTTCTCGGAATACGACCTGCTGTTCGACCCGGTCTATCCGCCGGTCACCTTGGCCGTGATCTATGTGAGCGGCACGGCGCTCGCCTTCATGCGCACCGAGCGCGAGCGCTCGGCGATCCGCGGCGCTTTCGGCCTCTATCTGTCGCCCGATCAGGTGGAGCGCATCGCGCGCCATCCCGAATTGCTGCAGCTCGGCGGCGAGATGCGCGAGATCACCGTGATGTTCACCGACGTGCGCGGCTTCACGCGCATTTCGGAGCAGTTCGATCCGCACGGCCTGACCCGCTTCATGAACCGCTTCCTCACGCCGATGACCGACCTGATCCGCAACCATCGCGGCACGATCGACAAATACATGGGCGATGCGATCATGGCGTTCTGGAATGCGCCGCTCGACGTCGATCGCCACGCCGCGCTGGCCTGCGATACGGCGCTCGCCATGCAGGCGCGCCTGATCGAGCTGAACGAGGAATGGAAAGCCGAGGCCGAAGCGGAGGGGCGCGGGCACATTCCGGTGAATATCGGCATCGGCCTCAATACCGGCCAGGCGTCGGTCGGCAATTTCGGTTCCATGCAGCGCTTCACCTATTCGTGCCTGGGCGACGACGTGAACCTCGCATCGCGCCTCGAAGGGCAGTGCAAGACCTACAGCGTCGGCATCATCATCGGCGACAAGACGCGCCTGCAGGTGCCCGACTACGCCGCGCTCGA
>DATHNU010000583.1:0-4197 GCA_035485695.1 Reyranella sp.
ACGCCCTCCTCACGGCAGATGCGCTGCGCCTGGTTTTGCGCCGAAGCAGGCGGAACGGGCGGCAGGAAGGCGATGGCGATGCCGATGAGGACCGTGGCGCCAATCGCGATTCCGGCGTGCGTCTGGCTGTGGGTCATGGAAGGACCTCCGGGTTTCTCGAATTCCGTGTCCATATGAAACGCCACGCCGCGGTACCGGGTTGCCCGAAGTTTTGCCTCATCCAAGGCCTTTTCGTGGCAGAGCCGGCGTGGTTCCCTGCTGCGATGGCGATCTTTTCGCAAGGCCCGTGAACCGCATCGACGTCTCCCGCCGATGGCTGCGCGCCTGGATGCGCAAAAACCGTGTGCAGCTGGCGCTGACCTTGCGCATGACGGTGGCGGCCGTGGCGGGGCTTGGGCTTGCGCAGGCATTCGCTTTGCCGCTGCCATTATGGACCGTGCTCACCGCGCTGATCGTGACCCAGATGAGCATCGGCCGCTCGCTCAAGACGTCGATCGACTACTTCGTGGGCACGGTGGGCGGCACGATCTATGGCGCGGCGCTGGCGCTCCTGATCCCCCACGATTCCGAGTGGGCGCTGCTTCTGGTGCTGGTCCTCGCCGTGGCGCCGGTCGCTCTGGTGGCGGCGCTGAAGCGCAATCTCAATGCCGTTCCCGTGTCGTCGATCATCGTCGTGCTGATGCCGGCGCTCGCTCACGCCGGGCCGCTCGCTTCGGCGATCTATCGCGTGCTCGAGGTCGGGTTGGGCGTGGTGGTGGGCCTCGTCGTGGCCTTCCTGGTGCTGCCCGCCGGCGGCCATCGCCTGGCGCGGCAGGAGGCGGCGCGTACCCTCGATCTTTTGGCGCAGGCGCTCGGCCGTGTGCTGGCCGGGCCATTGGCTGCCGTCGACATTGAAGCCTTGGGGCAAATCTATGAAAGAATCGGCCAATCGCTGATGGAATTCAGCACCAGCGCTGCCGAAGGCGAACGCGAGCGCTCGGCGCGGCTCTCGGTTGAGCCGGACACGCAGCCGCTCCGCCGCACCCTGCTGCGGCTGCGCCACGATGTGGTGACGGTCGGCCGCGTCGCCCGCGGCGAGCCGATGCCCGGGCCTATACAGGGACGGCTGACGCCACGGCTCGCCGCCATTGGCCGCGCCGGCAGTGACCATTTGAAGGCATGCGGCATGGCCTTGGCGGCCCGCCATCCACCGCCGTCCCCGGCCGAGCTCGAGAAGGCGTTCGTCGCGGCTTTGACCGAGATCACGGCGCTGCGCCGCGAGGGTTTGACGCGCGAACTGACGGATGAGGCCGTTGGTCGTTTCTTCACGCTGGCTTTCGCGCTCGAGGAAATGCGGCGGAACTTCCGCGACCTCGGCCACGACGTCGAGGTGACGGCCTTGGCCCCGGAGGCGGATTGATCTTCAAGCGGACCGCGGGCCTCCAGGCCCGCATCTTTGTCTTTGCTGGGAGCGCGCCACTCCAGTGGCGCATCTTTTGTATCGAGCAGCACATGAGCGCCACGGAGTGGCGCGCTCCCAGCCATGAGGCGGGCCTGGAGGCCCGCGGTCCAAAGATTTTTAATAGCTCTTCGGCAAGCCCAGCACGCGCTCGGCGACGTAGCAGAGAATGAGCTGCTCGCTGACCGGCGCGATGCGGGCGATCATAACCTCGCGCAGGAAGCGCTCGACGTGGAATTCCTTGGCGTAGCCGTAGCCGCCATGGGTCAGGATGGCGCGCTCGCAGGCCTCATAGGCCATCCGCGCCCCGAGATACTTGGCGGAGTTGGCCTCGGCGCCGCATTCCTTGCCGTTGTCGTAGAGCCAGGCCGCCTTGAAGGTCAGGAGATTGGCGGCCTCGAGCTGCATCCAGCTCTCGGCCAGCGGATGCTGGATCGCCTGGTTCTTGCCGATCGGCCGGCCGAACACGATGCGCTCCTTGGCGTATTGCGTGGCGCGGGCGAGGGCGGCCTTGCCGATGCCGATCGCCTCGGCCGCGATCAGCACGCGCTCGGGGTTGAGCCCGTGCAGCAGATAGTGGAAGCCCTTGCCTTCCTCGCCGATCCTGTCCTCGAGCGGCACCTTCAGCCCGTCGATGAACACCTGATTGGTGTCGATCGCCTTGCGACCCATCTTCTCGATCTCGCGCACCTCGATCTTGGAGCGGTCGAAGTCGGTGTAGAACAGCGACAACCCATCGGTCTTGCGCTTGCACTTGTCCTTGGGCGTGGTGCGGGCGATCAGCAGCATCTTGTCGGCGACCTGCGCCGTCGTGGTCCAGGTCTTCTTGCCGTGCACGACATAGCCATTGCCGTCGCGCTCGGCCTTGGTTTCCAGCGCCGTGGTGTTGAGCCCGGCATCGGGCTCGGTCACGGCAAAGCAGCCCTTCACCTTGCCCTTGATGATGTCGGGCAGGATGCGCTTCTTCTGTTCCTCGGTGCCGAACACGACAATGGGGTTGGGCCCGAAGATGTTGAGATGAACCGCCGACGCGCCCTGCAGCGCCGCGCCCGATTCGGCCACGGCCTGCATCAGGATCGCCGCCTCGGTGATGCCGAGGCCCGAGCCGCCATATTGCTCGGGCATGGCGATGCCCAGCCACCCGGCATTGGCCATCGCCTTGTAGAAGTCCTCGGGGAAACCGCCTTCCTTGTCCTTCTTCAGCCAGTACTTGCCGTCGAACTGGGCGCAGAGCTTGGCTACGCTCTCCTTGATGGCGAGCTGGTCCTCGGAGAAGGCGAAATCCATGAGAATGCTCCTAGCATGGCCTCCCCCGTCTTACTTACGCAGGGCTATCGCATATGCCACAATTTTCGTCGTCTCGACCGGAGCGCGAAGCGCGGAGTGGAGAGACCTTCTCTCAACAATAAGCGGCTTATCGTTGACAGAAGGTCTCTCCACTCGGGCCTTCGGCCCTCGGTCGAGACGACGGAAGCAGTCATATGATAGCCCTACCCGTATGACGGTGGGGCAGTGATTATCGGTTCGCCGCCAGCCATGACAGCATGATGCGATTGAACTGGTCCGGCCGCTCGACGTTGGGCAGATGGCGCGCCTTGGCGATGCCCTCGTAGCGGCCGCCGGGAATCTTCGAGGCGATCAGCTGGTTGCGGTCGGGCGGCGTGCCCTGGTCTTCGTCGCCGCAGATCACCAGGGTCGGGATCTTGATGGTGGCGAGCCGGTCCTCGTAGTTGAAGTCCTGGATCGCCGACATGCAGCCCGCGGAGCCCTGGGGCGTGGTGCCGCTGATCGTGTCGCGAACTTCGCGCCAGCGCACCGGGTTCACCTTCTTGAACTCGTCGGTGAACCAGCGCTCCATCGTACCGTCGGCCAGCGCCGCCAGGCCCTTGGTCCGCACGACAGCCTTGCGCTCTTCCCACGTCCCCGCCGAGCCGGGCGGTGTCGAGGGCTGGGTGTCGCAGAGCGTGAGCGACAGCAAGTGGTCGGGAGAGGCCAGCGCGAAGCCCTGGCCGATCATGCCGCCGATCGACAGGCCGATGTAGTGCACCTTCTTGATGTCGAGCACGTCGAGTGCGCCTTTCACGTCGGCCGCCAGGGCGTCCATCGTGTAGTCGCCGTCGACCGGTGCGCTGCCGCCATGGCCGCGCATGTCGAGCCGCAGCACGCGGTAGCCCGCGGCCAGCAGCGGCACCATCTGCTCGACCCACATGCCACCGTCGGAATTCAGCGAATGGGTGAAGCACACCGTCGGCGCGCCTTGTGGGCCGGCGAGGTCGAAGTAGATTTTCTGGCTGTTGAGAGAGAGCAGCATGTTACGGTTTCCTCCTCCTCGGTCATCCTGAGCGCCGCGAAGGATCTCATGCCCGTGGCAAGCGGCGATGAGGTCCTTCGCGGGGCTCAGGACGACGATTGACTCACATGGCCGAAATACCACCGTCGATGACGACTTCCGAGCCCGTCATGAAGCTCGACTCGTCGGACGCCAGGAACACCAACGCCCAACCGACTTCCTCCGGCCGCCCCAACCGCCCGATCGGCACCTGGCGGCCGAGCTTCTGCTGCATGACGTCGTTGCCGAAGCGGTCGCGGTACTTGTCGAGGATCGGCGTGTCGATGAAGGTGGGATGCACCGAATTGCAGCGGATATTGTAGCCCGACTTGGCGCAATGCAGCGCCACCGACTTGCTCAAAAGCCGCACGCCGGCCTTGGCCAAATTGTAGGCCGCCATGTTGGCGCCCGCGATGATGCCGGAGATCGA
>DATHNU010000584.1:0-3284 GCA_035485695.1 Reyranella sp.
TTCTATGTCTTTCCGCGCATGCCGCTGGTCGATGCCTATGCGATTTCCTATGCCGCACCGCTGTTCATGGTGGGACTTGCCGCTCCGATCCTGGGCGAGGTGGTGGGTTGGAGACGCTGGAGCGCTGTCGCGGTCGGCTTCGTGGGCGTGCTGATCATGCTCGAACCCTGGAACATTTCTGTCCACTGGCTTTCATTGGTCGTTCTTGGCGCGACCTTCTGCTACTCCCTGTCCACGATCCTCACCCGCCTGATCAGCCGTTACGACCACGATGCGGCGACGATCTTCTGGTTCTGCCTGTTCGCTGGCGCGATATCGCTGATCGGCGCCATCCCGGAGTGGAAGTGGCCGTCTCTCGCCGGCTGGTTTTGGCTCACCTCGCTCGGCCTCATCGGCGGCGTCGGCCAGATCCTGGTCACGCGGGCGCTTCGTCTTGCGCCGGCATCGGTGCTGGCGCCCTTCGACTACTGCACCATCGTGCTCGCCGTCTTCTACGGCTATGTCTGGTTCAAGGACGAACCCTCGCCGGCGGTTTGGTATGGCTTGCCGCTGGTCGTCGGTTCCGGCCTCTACATTCTGTACCGCGAGCGGATTCGCGCCCGCGAGCGCGGCCTGGCGGCCCTGACGTGACACCTCAGGGGGTATTTGCCCGCATGTCGTTTGAGGGTATTCAGCGGCCCCGTTCCTCGGGTCCGCCTTCTATCGCCCTGAAAAGTGATAAAATCGCCGATCTTCGGGGTCTGGGCGAGCTGCCTGTATCGGGGCCCGCTTCAACGCAACGCGGAGCATTGACGAACCGGCCTTCCAACCACATGTTGTGGACATGAGCGAGACCCCTTTTGCCGTCACCGACAGCGCCGCCAAGCGCATCGCCTTCCTGGCCTCCAAGGAAGCCAAGCCCGTCATGATGCGGGTGGCCGTCCTGGGCGGCGGTTGTTCGGGCTTCCAGTACAACTTCTCGTTCGAGGAGCAACGCAACGAGGACGACCTGGTGATCGAGCGCAACGGCGCCGCGGTGCTGGTCGACAGCACCTCGCTGGAGCTGCTGAAGGGCAGTCAGCTCGACTACGTCGAGGAAATGGTCGGCGCGTCGTTCCAGGTGAAGAACCCGAACGCCACCTCGTCCTGCGGCTGCGGCAACTCCTTCAGCGTCTGATCCGGCCGCGATGAAGATCGCGACCTGGAACGTCAATTCCGTCCGCAAGCGGACCGGAAATCTGGTGGCATGGCTGGAGCGCGCCAAGCCCGATGTGGTCGTCCTGCAGGAGATCAAGGCCCAGGAGGCACAGTTCCCGCGATTCGAAGTCGAGGCTGCGGGCTACAAGGTCGAGATCGTGGGCCAGAAGGGTTTTAACGGCGTCGCCCTGCTCTCGCTCCATCCGGTTGAGATAACCGCACGCTCGCTGCCCGATGCCGAGACCGACGAGCCTGCACGCTACATCGAAGGCAGGATCGCGACGCCAAAGGGACCGCTCACCGTGGGCGGCATCTACCTGCCCAATGGCAATCCCATCGGCACCGAGAAGTTCGCCTACAAGATCGCCTGGATGGATCGGCTGAACCAGCGCGCCAGGGACCTGCTCGCCCGCGAGGAGATGTTCGTGCTGGGCGGCGACTACAATGTCTGCCCGACCGAGATCGACGTCTTCGATCCCAAGGCCTTCGCCGGCGACGCGCTTTGCCAGCCGCAGTCGCGCGCGGCGCTGCGCAGCCTGTTCAATCTCGGCCTGACCGATGCGGTGCGCGCCTTCCATCTCGATACGCCCTGCTACACCTTCTGGGATTATCAGGCCGGCGCCTGGGCGAAGGGCAACGGACTGAGGATCGACCACCTGCTGCTCTCGCCGCAGGCCGCCGACCGCCTGACCAACGTCGGCATCGACAAGGCAGAGCGCGGCCTCCCGGAGCCGTCCGACCATGTCCCCGTGTGGTGCGAGCTCGATCTAGCGTCGTAGCTGGGGGCGCGACACTCCAGTGGCGCGTCTTTGTTTACGCCAAAGAAGATCGCGCCACTGGAGTGGCGCGCGCCCAGCGCTATTCAGCACCCGACCCGATAACGCCGCCGTCGGCGATGATGCACTGGCCGCAGACGAAGGCGCCGGCTTTGGAGGCGAGGAATACCGCCACGCCGCCGATATCGTCGGGTTGGCCGATGCGCTTCAGCGCTGCCTTGCCCTCGTTGGCGCGGCGGATGTCGGGGTTGTCCCACAGTGCCTTGGCGAAGTCGGTCTGGATCAGGCCAGGCGCGATCGCGTTGACCCTGATGTTGTGCTTGCCCCATTCCATGGCGAGCGACTTTACCAACGACAGGTCGGCGGCCTTGCTCATGTTGTAGGCGGCGATATGGGCCGAGCCGATCAGCGCGCCGATCGACGACACGACGATGAACACCCCATCCTTCCGCTCGGCCATCTCCGGACCGACCATGTTCATGAGCCACAAGTTCGACATCACGTTGTTCTGCATGATCTTGGCGAACACCTCTTCCTTCAGCCCGGTGAGCGGGCCGAAGTAGGGATTCGAAGCGGCGTTGCAGACCATGATGTCGATCTTGCCGTAGGTCTTGCGTGCGAAAGCCACCAGGTTCTCGAGCTGGGCCTTGTCGGAGATGCTGGCGGCCACCGCCGTTGCCTCGCCTCCCTTTTCCTTGATGCCCTTCACGACTTCCTCGCAGGCCGGCAGCTTGCGGCTGGAAACGACGACCTTGGCCCCGTGCGTGGCCATCTGCTCGCAGATCGAGCGGCCGATACCGCGGCTGCCGCCGGTCACCACGGCCACCTTGCCGGTCAGGTCGAACATCATGTTGTTTCTTCCTCCCCTAATGCCGCGGCGACCTTACCGGCGCGCGCGTGAACAGCGCAATCAACTCTATATGCGGCGACCACAGGAACTGATCGACCGGCAGAAGTTTCTCCAGCCGGTATCCTCCGTCCTGCAGAGTGCGCGCGTCGCGGGCGAAGCTGCCGGGATCGCATGAACCGTAGACCACGCGTGGCACCTTCGCCCGCGCGAGCTCGGCCGATTGCGCGGCCGCCCCGGCGCGCGGCGGGTCGAGCAGGACGGCATCGAAAGCGTCGAGCTCGGCCGCCGTCAGCGGATTGCGAAAGAGATCGCGGCGTTCGGCCGTCACCTTGCCGCCCAGCCGGCGGGCCGCCGCTGCGACGGCGGCGACCGCTTGCCGGTCGCTCTCGAACAGCGCGAGCTTGCCAGCACGACCCAACGACAGCGCACCCAGGCCGGCAAAGAGATCGGCCAGCCTCGGCGCCTCGCCCGTCCAGGCGCCC
>DATHNU010000585.1:0-3425 GCA_035485695.1 Reyranella sp.
CAAGGGCGCCGAGTACCTCAAGATCAATCCCAACGGCAAGGTGCCGGCGCTGGTCGACGGCGACTTCAAGCTCTTCGAATCGATGGCGATCAACCTCTATCTCGCCGCCAAGCACGGCAAGAACGGCTTCTTCCCGGCGAGTCTGGAAGACCAGGCAATCTGTCACCAGTGGAGCTTCTGGGGCATGACCGAGGTCGAGAAGCCGCTGCTCACGATCCTGATCGACATGTTCATGACCGCGCCCGACAAGCGCAAGCCCGAGGCCGTGGCCGAGGCGCAGAAGGCGCTGCCCAAGCCGTTCGGCGTCCTGAACGCCGCGCTGCAGGGCCGCGACTACCTGCTGGGCTCGACCTTCACCGTGGCCGATCTCAACCTCGCCTCGATCTGCAGCTGGTCGAAGCCGATCAAGTTCGACTTCGGGCCGTTTCCCAATGCCGGCGCCTGGCTCGACCGATGCCTCGCACGCGCCAGCTACAAGGCCGCCAAGGGCACGCGCGCGAAGTAGAAGCGCTATTCGGCCGGCTGCGGCAGCGGCGCGCGCGCGTCTTCCCGGTGCCCGCTGCCCGGCAGCAACAGCGCGACCAGGGTGACCACGATCGCAACGGCCGCCAGGCCGAGGAACAGCACGTCCAGGCTGCCGGTCGTCTTGCGCACCCAGGCGATCAGCACGATGGCGATCGGGCTGGCGCCCAGCGCCACGACGAACTTCGCGCCGAAGCCCAGGCCGTGATAGCGGCTGGGCGTATAGCGCGCGATCAGGATGTTCTCGACCGGGCCCGCCGCCGAACTCAGGATCGCCGAGGCGATCGCGCCGACAAGAGCCACATAACCGCCGCCCATGGCCAGCGCCAGCATGGCGAAGAACTGCAGCGCCGAGGCCGTGACATAGATCGATTTCAGCGGATAGCGGTCGATGATGCGCCGGCCCATGGCGTACTGGGCGATGCCCGAGACGACATAGATCAGCGAGGTCGCGAGCCCGACCCACAGGACGGCCTGGGTCGCCACGCCCCACGAGGCGAGGCCGTCGCGCAGGCGTTCGATGTCTCCGGCCAGCCTGGTCTCGAAGACCAGCGCGGCGCCGAACATCACGGCCGACCAGATGACGCCTTCGAGCGCCATGGTGACGGAGAGTACGGAGAAGACCCGCCAGAACTCGCGCCGGCCGGGCTGCACGCCGGGCGTCGCCGGCATCGGCCGGTCGCCTACCCTGCCCCGCCTGATCTGCCAGACGAGCACGGCGCCGACGGCGATACAGACGATGCCGGGCACGATGAAGGCGGCGCGCCATGAGGCCAACGTGATCAGCACGCCCGGCACGATGCCGTAGAGCGCGAGACCGGCGCTGCCCCACAAGCCGTTCACGCCCATGGCGTGGCCCTGCTCGCGCGCGGTGCGGATGATCCAGCCGATGCCGGCCGAATGGTAGATGGCACCGAAGACACCGAGGCCGCAGAGCGTCAGTGCGAGCGCCAAGGTATCGCCCTCGGCCACCAGGCCGCAGGCGATCGACGAGGCGCCAAGGCCCATGAACATCACGACCATCATGAGCGGCGCGCCGAAGCGGTCCGATGCCCAGCCGGCCGGCAGCGACATGATGCCCAGCAGGATGGCGGACGGCGCGTAGAGCTCGAGCAGGCTCTCGGGTGGCAGCTTCCAGGCAATGGCGAGCGTCAGCACGATCACTGCGTAGAAGGCGGTCATCATGTGCATCAGCGCATGGCCGATCGAGGAGAAAACCAGCACGCGCTTGCCCATCGCGATCTGGGGCTGGCCCGGAGCAGCTATCGTCATGGGGCCTGTATCCGCGCCGTCGGCATCTGGCGCAAGCCGGCTTGCGGCATTGCTGCCATTCGCGCTAAAGCCCCCCTGCCGCGGCAGAAGCGGCATCCGGTCGGGGCGTAGCGCAGCCTGGTAGCGCATCAGTCTGGGGGACTGGGGGTCGCAGGTTCAAATCCTGTCGCCCCGACCAATTACCTTTCCACCGTTGCGCGACGCGAGATGGCTACGGCGCCGATACCAGGCGTCGGCCGGACTCGGTGAGCTTGCACACCAGCCAGTCGGGCTTCAGCGGATTGTTGAACCACGGCTCGGCCCAACCACGCTCAAGGCAGCGGCGCACGATGGTGGCGTCGACATCCTGGCCGTCGAGATCGAAAAGCGGCAGCTTGCCGCCTGCTTGAGTGAGTCCACGACGCAGGTAAAGAAGTTCATGCAAAGTCGGAAGATCACCTTCCAACTCATTATCATTCAACGCAAAAACGTCGAACGAACGCGCCTCACGGCGCACGATATCGCGATCAGCAAACACGGCGGCGTCCCCCTCTGACGATGCCGGCTAACGGCCCCTCACCGAATACGAATCCCCTCGCTCGGTGAAAAACCAGGGAAAATCAGGTGGTTGTCGCCTCTTCTTGCGACGTCTACCCGATCTCGTGGTTGTCTCAATCCAACCTGCCAAGTCCTTGAAGCGTCGCCCCCCGGCGGCGCTGGGTCGGCCTGGTCAGTTGGTCGCCTTCAACGTACTGCGCAGCTGCGTCAATGCTTGTTCGAGGTCCTCGAGCACCGATTCGATCTCGCGACGCTTGTGCAGGTCGAGCATGGCGGCGCGCGGCGTCGTGGTCGACGGCTGCGGGCCGGTGCGCGGCAGCGGCTGGCGCGTCCCGCCAGTCATCGCCTCGGCGCGGGCCGACACGATGCGCAGGCTCTCGAGCGCACTTTCCGCCGCCAGATCGAGCCGCTGCTGCTGCGGCAAGCGTCCACGGCCTTCCTTCAGGAGGCGCTGCACGCCCTTGATGGTGTAGCCGTCCTCGTAGAGCAGCGTGCGGATGCGGCGCAGAAGATCGATGTCTTCCGGCCGATAGTAACGCCGGCCGCCGCCCCGCTTGAGCGGACGGACCTGGCTGAACTTGCTTTCCCAGAACCGCAGCACGTGCTGCGGAACGTCGAGTTCGGTCGCGACCTCGCTGATCGTGCGAAACGCCTGCGCCGACTTTTCAATCCGCCTCTCCGCGGCCTGAACCGATACGGCCATGACTAGACCCCCACCTTTTCCCAACTACCCCTTGTTCTCGCCGGGCGCCCCGTTGATCAGAGATTTCAGGACGTTCGACGCTCGGAAGACGAGTACCCGGCGCGGCAGGATCGGAACCTCCTGCCCCGTCTTCGGATTGCGGCCCACGCGTTGGCCCTTGTCGCGAACCGTGAAGCTCCCGAACGACGAGATCTTTACCGATTCGCCACGCGCCAAGGCCTCGACGACTTCAGAGAGAATCGTCTCGACCAGATCGCTCGATTCATTGCGAGACAGGCCCACTTCCTGGAACACCGACTCGCTGAGATCGGCACGCGTGATAGTCCGGCCTTCCATCCGGTACCCTTCCTTCCCCCAGTTAATCCTTACTCTAAGGTTGGAAAGCGGTCAA
>DATHNU010000586.1:0-6089 GCA_035485695.1 Reyranella sp.
GCGAGTTGCAGCGCGTGCTGGCCGAACCCCAGGTGCAGGAAACCCTGCGCACGGCGGGCGTGGACCTGGAGCCGGGCGGCCCCGAGGCCCTGCGCGTCGTCATGGCCGACCCCATGCGCAGCGGGGTTGACCTCATGGACCGCATCGGCTTCCGTCCCCAATAGTTGCTCTATCCGAAAAGGCTTCGACCCATGTCCGAAGGCACGCGCAGCGAGGGAGAGACATACGCCCAACGGCCGGCACTGCGCGGCACGCGCCATATGGTGGCGGCCGGCCATTACGGCGCGGCCCATGCCGCCTTCGCGATCTTGGAGGCGGGCGGCAACGCCGTTGATGCGGCGGTCGCCGGCGGCATCGCGCTCGGCGTGCTGCAGCCGGACATCGTGAACGTGGCCGGCGTGGCGCCGATCATGCTGCGCATGGCCGACGGAGTCGTCCAGACCATCGCCGGTCTGGGCTACTGGCCCGCCGCCACCGATCCCGACCGGCTCGCCCGCGAGAACGGCGGCCACATTCCGGAAAACATCCTGCGCACGGTCGTTCCGGCCGCGCCGGACGCCTGGATCACGGCGCTCAGCCGCTTCGGTACGATGAAGTTCGGCGAGGTCGTCCAGGCCGCCATCCGTTTCGCCGACGAGGGCTTCCCGGTCTATCCGCTGCTGGCCGACATGATCGCGGTGCGCAAGGCCCGGTATGCAAGGTTTCCCTCCAGCACAGCGATCTTTCTGCCCGGCGGCGAGCCGCCCAAGGTGGGCACGCTGTTCGTGCAGAAGGATCTGGCGCGCACGCTGCGCTACATGGCGGACGAGGAAGCCGCCAGCCTCGCGCGCCATGGCGACCGCGCGGTCGGACTGGAAGCGGCCCGGGCCGCGTTCTATCGCGGCGATATCGCCCAGGCGATCGTGGCCTTCCACAAGCAGGAGGGCGGATGGCTGACGGCGCAAGATCTCGCCGACTACCATTCGCCGATCGAACGCGCGCCATCGGTGCGCTTTGCCGGCACCGAGGTCTACACCTGCGGCGCGTGGTGCCAGGGACCGGTGCTCGGCCAGGCGCTCAACATCCTCGATGCGCCTTCCCTCAAGGCGGCAGGGCATAACAGTGCCGATTACCTTCACACGGTGGCGGAGGCGCTGAAGCTGGCTTTTGCCGATCGCGAGGCCTTCTACGGCGACCCGCGGCACGTCGATGTGCCGCTGGAGGCCCTGCTCGATCGCGATTACGGCGTCGCGCGCCGGGCGCTGATCGATCCGGCCCGGGCATCACCCGAGATGCCGCTGCATGGTGATCCGGGCGGGACGAAGCGACGCGAGCGGGGCGGCGGCGCGGCGCCGCGGCGCGAGGGCGTGCCGGCCGGTCCGCCGCGCGACACGTCCTACATCTGCGTGGTCGATCGCTGGGGCAATACGGTGTCGGCAACACCCAGCGACGTCTCGTCCGAATCTCCCGTGGTGCCCGGGACCGGCCTGGTTCCGTCCTCGCGCGGCTCGCAGTCCTGGACGGAAAAGGGCCATCCCAGCCGGCTGGCGCCGGGCAAGCGGCCGCGCCTCACTCCCGCCCCAGCCATGGCCGTGGCGCCCGGACAATTTGTGCTGCCGCTGGGCACGCCAGGTGGCGACGTGCAGGCACAGGCCATGCTGCAGGCCCTGCTCAACATGGTGCTGTTCGGCATGGATCCGCAGGATGCGGTGGAGCATCCGCGCATCGCCACCTACAGCTTCCCCGACAGTTTTGAGCCGCACGATTATTTTCCCGGCCGACTTTGCGTGGAATCGCGCATCCCCCGCGAGACCGGCGACGAGCTGGCGGCGCGCGGCCATCGCGTGGCCTGGTGGCCGGAGCGCATCTGGCGCGCCGGCGCGGTGTGCACCATCCACGCCGATCTTCAGTCGGGCATCATGACGGCCGGCGCCGACCCACGGCGGGCGAGCTACGCGCTCGGCTGGTGACCGAGACTCGAAGAGGCACGGGGCAGGCCTCGGCGGTCTGGTTCAGCGTACCGAGTAGACGAACGAACCGCCCGTGCTCTTCGCGCTGCCGCCGCCGCCCGATACGCTCATGGCTTCATAGACGAAGAGCACGAAATCGCTGAAGGCCTTGCGGCCGTCAAAGGCATCCTGGCTGGCCACGCGGGTTCCAGGGAATTCAGAGAAGAGGCAAGGTCCGCCGCGTTGTAGTTCAACTGGCTGCTGGCGCACCCGGAACCCAGAAAGCAGACAGCGATGCAGGCCAGGCGTCGAAACGTCCCCATGTCCCCCAGCACGCATCCGCCCAAACAGCTTGTTGTTGTCGCTCAATCTACGCAAAAGGCGCTGCACTTCCTACAGCACTTGATGAAAACCGATGGCGACGCGGTCGGGCGTGCGCGCGGCCACGCCGACGAAAGTCGCGCGCTCCAACCACTTCAGCGAGGGTTCGGCAGTCTCGAAGCGCGGCGCGGTGCGGAAATGGTAGCTGCCGACCGGCACGCTCTCGCCCCTGGACATGCGCGCCACGATCTCGGGACTGGCCACGCGCAGACCGTCGTTCTGCACATAGACCAATGCGCCCTTGTCGCTGCGAATGGTGTAGCGCGCTAAAACCTCGATCGTGCCGTCGGGCCGCACGATCTGCCAGTCCGCACCGCCCGGCAGGATCTCGCCTGAAAGCCTGGGGCCGTGCACTTCGCCGCCCAATATGTCGATGATGCGACGGTGGCCGCGCGCCGTCTGGCCGAGATCCTGGATCGGTCCGACCCTGGCCTTGATGGCGAAGGCGAATTCGAGCCGGGGCGCGGTCGAGATGAAGCTGTCGGCGTCGTCGCTCATCGGGGGATTCCTGTCAGGGGCGGGGACGGTGGTCGGTGCGTTGCACCACCCCCACCAGCAGCGCGGTCGACCAGCCGAACATCAGCATGCCGGCCGCCGCCTCGAGGGCGCCGACCATCCGGTGTTCGGGCGGCAGCGCGAGGTCGTTGGCGCCCAGGGTGGTGAAGCTCGCCAGCGAGAAGTAGAGCGCGCTCTTGAGGTCGACGAATTCGTTCCAATGATCGTGATAGACCAGCGCCCACATCATCACCTGCAGGATGTGCCCGATCATCAGGATCACGACGGCCGTGACGCTGTGCGTCATCATGTAGAACCGCGGAAAGCGCGACAGTGGCGGCGAAGGCAGGATATCCATCGCGCGGCTGAGGACCAGTTGCGCCACGACCTGGATCACGCCGGTCGCGACGATCATCAGCATGCCGATGCGGAACAGCGATGCGTCGGGAAGCATGTCACGCGGCCTTGGGCTTGCCGAGCAGGTGATCGGAGATGATGCGCTGCTGGATCTCCGAGGTGCCTTCGAAGATTTTGGTCAGCCGCGCATCGCGCCAGTAACGCTCGACGGCGTGCAGGGTGGTGTAGCCCGCGCCGCCCAGCACCTGCAGCGCCTCGGAGGTCACCCGTTCGGCCATCTCGGACGCGAAGAACTTCACCATCGCCGCCTCCTTGTCGCAGCGCCGCTTCTGGTCGATCTCGTCGCAGACGAAATACATCAACTGGCGCGCCGCTTCGATCTCGGTCGCCATGCGGGCGAGGCGAAAGCGCGTGTTCTGGAAGTCGCCGATCGCCTGGCCGAACTGGCGGCGCTCCTGGGCGTAGGCGGTGGCGTCCTCCAGCGCGCCGCGCGCCAGCCCGATCGCGCGCGCCGCCGTGTGGGCGCGGGCGCGTTCCAGCCCGGCGGAGATGTAATAGAAGGCGCGGCCTTCCTCGCCGATCAGGGCCGAGGCGGGCAGGCGGCAGTCGTCGAAGGCGAGCTCCCAGGTCTTCCAGCCGAAATAGCCGATCTTGGGAATCGGCGCGCCCTTCACGCCGGTTGGCAGCGTGCCGCGCGGCTTTTCGATCAGGAAGGACGACAGGCCGACATGCTTGCGCCTGGGGTCAAGCGGATCGGAGGTGCGCGCCACCAGCATGATGTAATCGGCGCCGTCGGCGAAGGTGCACCAGTATTTGTTGCCGTTGATGACCCAGTCGTCGCCGTCGCGGCGGGCACGGCAGGAGATGCTGCCGAGGTCGGAGCCGACATTGGGCTCCGACATCGCCGCCGCGCCCAAAAACTCGCCGCGGGCGGCGCGCGGCAGGAAGAGCGCGCGCTGCGCCTCGCTCATGCCGCGGCCGGCTGAAAGGCCGTTGCCGCGGGCGATGACGGAGGCCACGCTCATCCAGGCGCGCGCCAGCTCCTCGGTGATCAGGCAGTACTCGAAGACGCCCAGCCCCAGGCCGCCATACGCTTCGGGGATGACGATGCCGAAATAGCCCATGTCGGCCAGCTTCTGCAGAAGCTCAGGCGGCATGTCGCCCTTCTCGGGGTCGAGCTTGTTGGCGAGCGGCAGCACCTCCTTCATGGCGAAGGCGCGGGCCGTCTCCTGGATCAGCCGGCGCTCCTCGGTCATGTAGCCCATGGCGTTTCTCCCTTCAGTGCCGCAGCATAGCAGCCAATACACCTCTCCTTTGGAGACATTCCATGCTGAAGGCCCTGCTGGCTGGCCTCGCGCTCTTTTTCTCTGCGGCCGCCGCCCTGGCGGAAGAGTGGCCAGCCAAGCCGATCACCGTGCTGATGGGCTTCCCTGCCGGCTCGGGCGTCGACGTGGTCGCGCGCATGCTGCAGCCCTCGCTCGAGAAGTCGCTCGGCCAGCGGCTGGTGCTCGACTACAAGACCGGCGCCGGCGGCAACGTCGCCTCGGAGGTCGTGGCCAACGCCAGGCCCGACGGTTACACCTTCCTGCTGGGCACGGCGGCGACGCACGGCGTCAATCCCGCGCTCTATCCCCGGCTCAGCTTCGACGTCGAGGCCGACTTCACGCCGATCTCGGCCCTGGTCGACGTGTCCAACGTGCTGGCGATCAATCCCGAGGTGATCGATGTCACCTCGGTACGGGACTTCATTGCCAAAGTAAAAATGTCACCTGGCAAGTACAATTACGCTTCGACAGGCAACGGTACGGGCACTCATCTGGCCTTCGCCGAGTTCAATGCCAAGGCCGGCTTGGACATGGTGCATGTGCCCTATCGCGGCGGGCCCGACGCCATCCAGGCCGTGCTGAAAGGTGACGTCTGCTGCATCTTCAACCAGGTGCAGACCATCCTGCAGCACTCCCGCGCCGGCAAGGTGCGGTTGTTGGGCGTCACCACCAGGACACGCGTGGCGGCGATCCCCGACGTGCCGACCATCGACGAGGCGGGCGTGCCGGGCTACGAGAGCTACACGTGGTTTGCGATATTCGGCCCCAAGGGTCTCGATCCGGCCATCGCGCAGAAGTTCAATTCAGCGATCAAGCTGGCGCTCGACGATCCCGAGACGCAGAAGAAGCTCGCCGAGCTCGGCAACACGCCGCGCTACGAGACGCTTGAGCAGTTCAAGGCAACGGTGAAGCGCGACCGCGCCAAATGGGCGGAAGTCGTGAAGGCGGTGGGCGCGAAAGTGGATTAGGCGAAGGACGACGACTCCAAACAAAACCTCACTCTGAGGAGGGCGCGTAGCGCCCGTCTCGAAGGGTGGGTAGGAGCACCGCGTTTGAAGCCCATGCTTCGAGACGGCCGCTCCGCGGCCTCCTCAGCATGAGGTTGGTTTTTGACCCGAGCGCCCCGAATCTACGCCACTGCGTCTTCTTTGATCATCGCCGCACCCTTCTCGCCAATCATGATCGTCGGCGCGTTGGTGTTGCCCGTGGTGAGCGTCGGCATCACCGAGGCGTCGATCACGCGCAGGCCCTGGATGCCGCGCACGCGCAGCCGCGAATCGACTACGGCGCGCGGATCCTCGCCCATCCGGCAGGTGCCGACCGGGTGATAGAGCGTGTTGCCGGCACGGCGCGCATAAGCCAGCAGGTCGGCGTCGCTTGTCAGGTCGGGGCCGGGCTGGATCTCGCCCGAGCTGTGCTGGCTGAGCGCAGGTGCCGCAAAGACGCGGCGTACATGGCGCACGCCGCCCAGCAAGGCGAGCTCATCGGTGTGGGTCGTGAGGTAGTTGGGTTTGATCGCCGGCCGCGCGAAGGGATCGGCGGAGGCCGCCATGATGGTGCCGCGGCTGTCGGGCTTCACGACGCAGACCACGCAGCTCATGCC
>DATHNU010000587.1:0-6135 GCA_035485695.1 Reyranella sp.
GCGTCCGAGCTTGCGCTCACCGCCGGCATCACGGCGCAGACCGCCAGCGGCCATCTCGGCCGCATGATCGACGGCAACCTGCTCGCCGCCCGCGCCCAGGGCCGTAACCGCTTCTATCGCCTGGCCACGCCCGATGTGGCGCATGCCATCGAATCGCTGATGGCGGTGGCCGGCACCGGCGTGTCGCCGGCCGCCAAGACGGCGGCGTGGCGGCGCGACCCCGATCTGCGCTTCTGCCGGACCTGCTACGACCACCTGGCGGGCCAGGTCGGCATCGCCGTCACCGATTCGCTGACCCGCGCTGGCCATATCGAGCCCAAGGGGCCGCGCGACTGGAAGCTCACCGAGTCGGGCGAGCTGTTCTGCCAGCGGCTGGGCGTCGACGTGCCGGGCGCCCGCCGCGCCGGCAGCCGCCACTTCGCGCGCCAGTGCCTCGACTGGAGCGAGCGGCGGCCGCACATCTCGGGCGCGCTGGGCGCGGCCATCGCCGACACCTTCTTCACGCGGGGCTGGGCCGAGCGGCTGCGGCGCAGCCGCACGGTGCGGCTCACCGATTCAGGACGACGGGCGATGGGCAGCCACTTCGGCGCCACGGTCTAGGCGGGCCTTGCCGAAGGCGAGGCCGTCGCCCGACGGGATCTTGGCGATCTGCGAGGCGCGTAAAAACTTCTCCTCGCCCACCGTCAGATAGATGTTGGTGAACAGGAGCGAACGCGTCTGGCGCACGACTTCGGCCCGGCCTTCGACCCAGTCGCCTGCCTTGGCGGGCGCCACGAAGTCGAAGGTCATGCTGACGGTCGGCAGGAACTTGCGCAGGCCGACCAGGGTGCCGCCGCCCATCGTGCCGACCAGGTCGGCCACCGTCATCATCATGCCGCCATGCAGGCCGCCTGCCGGATTGCACATGTGCTTGTGCACGCGAAAGCCCAGGACGAACTCGTCGCGCGTGCCCTTCTCGCCGCGCTTGGCGTAGAGGTTGCCGACATGGCTGTTGAAGGTGGGGTCGGGCCGGCCGCGGTCGAAATCGATGCGCAGGAAACCTTCAGGCGGCCGATCATCCAGTCGTTGGGCGTCGAGCAAAGATCAAACTCCGGTCTTGGGCGTGCTGGCGCGGACCATAGAGACGGTCCCGCATCCGCGCCACCAGCTCTCACGACGGGCGGTTGGGCAGGAGCAGGGCGAGGTCGGCCGCAATCTCCGCGCGGCGCGGCGGGTCGGCGCCGGGGCGGCTGCAGGTGATGGCGGCGCAGCGGGCGGCGAAAGACAGGGCGCGACCCAGCTCATCGGGGCCGATCCCGGCCAGGGAGACCGCGTCGCTTCGACCCAAGGACTGCAGGGCGAACAAAAGCGCGGCCTGAAAGCTGTCGCCGGCGCCGATCGTGTCCACCACCGGACCCGCCGGCGCCGCCACCGCCACCGATCCCGCCGCCTTGTGCCAGGCCGCGGCCCCCTGCGCGCCACGCGTCATGATCACCAGGCTGGCGCCCCCCGCGAGCAGGGACGCCGCCCGGCGCGCCGGGTCGTCGTCGCCGTAGAGATAGTCGAAGTCGACGTCGGACATGCGGACGATGTGCGCGGCTGCGGCGAAGGCGGCCATCCGTTCGACGTAGCGGCGCTTGTCGCCCACCAGGTTGGGGCGGCAGTTCGGATCGAAAGAAATAGTGACCGACCCGCGCGCCTCCTGCACCAGGGCGAGCGTCTCAGCCGCCGCCTGCTCGTCGACCAGGGTCGTCGAGCCGACATGGATCGCCTCGATGCGGTCGAACGGCAGCGCGCCGCTGCGCCAGGTCCAGTGCCGCGACGCCGTGCCCTCGTCATAGAAGGCGTACTGCGGCTCGCCGCCGACGGTTCGCACGAAGGCCAGCGTGGTCTGGTGGTCGCTCAGCGTCGCGAAGCGAAGATCGACCTGCGACGCCCGGGCGTGATCGGCGATCATGCGGCCGAACAGATCGGTCGAGATGCCGCCCACGAATCCGGCCTCGGCCCCGAGCCGAGCCATGCCGACGGCGACGTTGAGGCAGGATCCGCCGACCGCCGGCACGAACGCGTCGCGCCCATCCACGGCCGCCACCGGCAGGAAGTCGACCAGGGCATCGCCGCAGCTCAGCATCATGGTTCCCTCCCCCGCGCTTCAGGTGCGGCAGGCGCCGCCGGCGTCCCGCATGGCCGTGCGGCTATCCTGGTCAAACGTGCGCATCAGCCGATAGACGCTGCGTTTGGAGCGGTGGAACTCCGCCACGTCGGTGCCGGTCGGCACGCTCGACCAGCCGATCGCCGACATCGACGTCATGGCCTCGCCGATCGATCCGTAGACCTTGCCGGCGACGGCGCCCAGCATCGCGGCGCCCAGCAGCACCGGTTCCTGGGTCTCGGGCAGGGCAACCGTGAGCCCGGTGGTGTCCGTCATGATCTGGCGCACCAGGGCGCTGCGCGCGGCGCCGCCGCTGATCACCATCAGCTCGCTCTCGACGCCATGCGCGCGCAAGGCATCGACGACGTCGGCCAGGCCGTAGGCCAGGCCGCACAGGCCGGCGACGAACAGCCGTTCCATGGCGCTGATATCGACGTCGAGATCGAGGCCCGCGACGACGGCGCGCGAATCCGGATCGGCATAGGGCGAGCGATTGCCCAAAAATTCGGGCAGCACGTGGATGTCGTGCGCCAGCCGCGCGGCGTCGCCGGGCTGGGCGAAGCGCGACACGACGCGCCGCTCCAGATAGTCCAGCACCTCGAGACCCGCGGCGCGCGCGGCGTCGACGGCCTGCTTGTAGGCGGGGTGCGATCCGATCAGATGGTCGATCGCAGCGCCTGCCGCGGACTGGCCGCCCTCGTTCAGCCAGAGGCCGGGCACCATGCCCGAGTAATAGGGTCCCCACACGCCGGGCACGAAGCAGGGCTCGCTGGTCGTCGCCATGATGCAGGCCGAGGTCCCCATGATATAGGCGAGCCGCTTGCAGACCTCGACCGCGCCGCCCGCCTTCGTCCGCCCGCCGATCGTGCCGACACCGCCGGCGTGGGCGTCGATCAGCGACGCGCCGACGGGCGTGCCCTCGAGCAACCCAAGCTCATGGGCGGCGGCTTTCGACAGGCCGGCGCCCAACGCGGTTCCCGGCGCCTCGATCCTTTGGCCGATCCGCGCATAATCGCCCCGCGCCAGGTCGCCCAGCCCGACGCGCTCGAGATAGGTCGGGCTCCAGCGTCCTTCATGGGCGAGGAAGTTCCACTTGCAGGTGAGCGTGCACATCGAGCGCGTCACGGAGCCGGTGGCCTTGAACGAGAGGAAGTCGGCGAGATCGAAAAAATGGCCGGCCCCGTCGTAGGTCGACGGCAGGTGCCGCTTCAGCCAGAGTAGCTTGGGAATCTCCATTTCCGGCGAGATCGAGCCGCCGACATAGCGCAGGACGTCGTCCTGGGTGTCGTTGACGGCACGCGCTTCGGCCATGGCGCGATGATCCATCCAGACGATCACGTTGCGCCGTGACTCGCCGGATGGGCTGACGGTGAGTGGGTTGGCGCCGGCATCGAGCACCACCAGCGAGCAGGTGGCGTCGAAGCCTATGCCGCCCACGGCCGCGGCCGGCAGGCGGGCCTCGGCCATGGCTGCCCGCACCGCGTCCGTACAGGCCGACCAGATCTCGGACGACGATTGCTCGACGACGTTGCCGGCCTCGTGCCAGACCGTGATGGGATGGCGGGCGGTCGCCAGCAGCGCGCCCCGTTCGTCGAACACGCCGGCCCGGGCACTCGATGTCCCGACGTCGACGCCGATGAAGGCTTGCCTCATTACGACCCCGTGTCCGTCCCGAGGAATCGCACATGACAACTCCCCGTCGTCTCGACCAAGGCCCGAAGGGCCGCGTGGAGAGACCTTCTCTCTACAATAAGCCGCTTATCGCCGCGAGAAGGTCTCTCGACTACGCCGCCCTGCGGGCGGCTCCGCTCGAGACGACGGAGAATTGTCACACGCGATGCCCTGTTTCAGACCAAGCCCCAGCCTACCAGCAAGTATAGCCGCCATCGACGAGGACCACGCTGCCGGTCATCAGGCTGGCCGCGTCCGACGCCAGGAACAGCACGACCGAGGCCACTTCGTCCACCGTGCCCATGCGGGCCATCGGCGTACCGCCGATCCAGGCGTCGTACATCGGCGGATTGTTGCGGACGAAGGCGTTCAGCGGGGTCTCGATATAGGTCGGCGCCACGGCATTGACCCGCACGCCGCGACTGCCCCATTCGGCGGCCAGCGACCGGGTGAGCTGGTGCACCGCGGCCTTGGAGGCGTTGTAGTAGCTCTGTTCCTGCGGCTTGTTGACGATGAAACCCGACATCGAGCCGATATTGACGATGGCGCCCGATCTGGCCGCGAGCATGTGTCGGCCGAAGGCGCGGCAGCACCAGAAGGTGCCGTTGAGGTTGACGTCGATGACGTTCAGCCAGTGCTCGTCGGCGACCTTTTCCGCCGGCGTTTCGCTCCTGGCAATGCCGGCGTTGTTGACCAGGATGTCGACCTTGCCGTGCCGCCCGGTCAGCTCGGCCGCGACCTCGGAGACGCGCGCCGAATCGGTGACGTCCATGATGACGGCTTCGGCCGTATAGCCCTTGGCCTTGAGCCCGGCCGTGCCGGCTTCGGCCATCGCGGGGTCGCGATCGGCGATGACGATGCGGGCGCCGGCCTCGCCGAGCGCCTCCGCGCAGGCGAGGCCAATACCCTGCCCGCCGCCCGTCACGACGGCCGTGCGGCCGTCCAGCTTGAACTTCTCGAGATACATACGCGCCTTCCCGTTATCGATCGCCCCCGCTCAGTGCCGGATGGCCATGCCATCCTTGTCGAAGCGATGTAGCCGGGCGGGATCGGGCGACAGCCACACGCCATCGCCGCCCTTGAGATGGATCTCGCCGACGCCGCGCACCGTGAGCAGCCCCAGGGCGCCGGCATCGACATAGAGGAAGGTGTCGCTGCCGAGATGCTCGGCCACCGACACCGTGCCCGGCCAGCCCTCGCCTTCCTGGGCAATGCGCAGATGCTCGGGCCGGATGCCGATGGTGGCGGCGCCGAGCTGGCCGGCCGGCGGACCGGTGACGAAGTTCATCTTGGGCGAGCCGATGAAGCCCGCGACGAACAGGTTGGCCGGCCGCTCGTACAGTTCGAGCGGCGAGCCGTACTGCTCGACCCGGCCGGCGTTCAGCACCACGATGCGGTCGGCCATGGTCATGGCCTCGACCTGGTCATGCGTGACATAGACGGCGGTGGTCGCCAGCTGCTTCTGCAGGCGGGTCACTTCCATGCGCATCTGCACGCGCAGCGCGGCGTCGAGGTTGCTGAGTGGCTCGTCGAACAGGAAGGCCTTGGGTTCGCGCACGATGGCGCGGCCGATCGCCACCCGCTGGCGCTGCCCGCCGGAGAGCTCGCGCGGCTTGCGGTCGAGATAGGGCGTGAGGTTGAGGGTTGCCGCCGCGGCCGCCACCTTGCTGTCGATCTCGGCCCGCGGCAGGCCTGCCATCTTGAGGCCGAAGGCGATGTTGCCGCGCACGCTCATATGCGGATAGAGCGCGTAGGACTGGAAGACCATCGACAGGCCGCGCTTGGCCGGCGGCACGTTCACCACGTTCTGGCCGTCGATCAGGATTTGCCCGCCGGTCACGTCCTCGAGGCCGGCGATCAGCCGCAAGAGCGTGGTCTTGCCGCAGCCCGAGGGGCCGACGAAGACCACGAAGGAGCCGTCCTCGATGTCGAGATTCGCATCCTTGATGATGTCGAGCTGTCCGAAGGACTTGTGGACTCCCTGGAGCGTGATCTGGCCCATGTCGTTTCGCCCTTATTTGACGGCGCCGAAGGTCAACCCGCGCACGAGCTGGCGCTGGCAGAACCAGCCGAGGACGAGGATCGGGGCGATCGCCATGGTCGACGCCGCCGACAGCTTGGCCCAGAACAGGCCCTCGGGACTGGAGTAGGAGGCGATGAACACGGTGAGCGGCGCCGCCTTGGAGGTCGAGAGGTTGAGCGTCCAGAACGCCTCGTTCCACGCCAGGATCAGGTTCAGCAGCAAGGTCGAGGCGATGCCGGGAATCGCCATGGGCAGCAGCACATAGGTGAGCTCGCGCCGGATGGTGGCGCCATCCATGCGCGCCGCCTCG
>DATHNU010000588.1:0-4393 GCA_035485695.1 Reyranella sp.
TGGGCGGGCCGGGCTTCACTTCGACCAGGCACATCCGGCAATTGCCGGCGATGGAAAGGCGTTCGTGGTAACAGAAGCGCGGGATCTCGACGCCCGCCAGCTCACAGGCCTGCAGGACCGTGAAGCCGGCCGGCACCTCCAACTCGACGCCGTTGACCTTGACCTTGGGCATTGCCTGCTCCCTGCCCTACTCGGCCGCGAGTTTTTCGGTGCGCGCGCGGATACGGCGCTCCATCTCGGGCCGGAAATGACGGATCAGGCCCTGGATCGGCCAAGCCGCCGCATCGCCCAGCGCACAGATCGTATGACCCTCGACCTGCCGGGTGACGTCCTCCAGCGCATCGATCTCCTCGATGCGCGCATTGCCCAGCACCATGCGCTCCATGACCCGCCACATCCAGCCGGTGCCCTCGCGGCACGGCGTGCACTGGCCGCAGCTCTCATGCTTGTAGAACTGGCTGAGCCGCGCGATCGCCTTCACCACGTCGGTCGACTTGTCCATGACGATGACCGCCGCCGTGCCAAGACCCGTCTTCTGGTCGCGCAGCGAGTCGAAATCCATCAGTACCGTGTCGCAGATCGACTTGGGCAGCAGCGGCACCGACGCACCACCCGGAATCACCGCCAGAAGATTGTCCCAGCCGCCGCGCACGCCGCCGGCATGACGCTCGATCACCTCACGCAGCGGGATGCCCATTTCCTCTTCGACGTTGCAGGGCTTGTTCACATGGCCCGAGATGCAGAAGAGCTTGGTGCCGGTGTTGTTGGGCCGGCCGATGCCGGCGAACCAGGCGGCGCCGCGGCGCAGGATGGTGGGCGCGACGGCGATCGATTCGACATTGTTCACCGTCGACGGGCAGCCATAGAGGCCGGATCCGGCCGGGAACGGCGGCTTCAGCCGCGGCATGCCCTTCTTGCCTTCGAGGCTTTCCAGCAGCGCGGTTTCCTCGCCGCAAATATAGGCGCCGGCGCCGCGATGGACGTAGAGATCGAAATCCCAGCCCGAGCCGCAGGCGTTCTTGCCGAGAAGGCCCGCATCGTAGGCCTCGCGGATCGCGGCCATGAGGTTCTGGGCTTCGTTGTAGAACTCGCCGCGCACATAGATGTAGCCCGCATTCGCCCGCATGGCGAAGCCCGCAATCAGGCAGCCTTCGACCAGCAGGTGCGGATCGTGACGCATGATGTCGCGATCCTTGCAGGTGCCGGGCTCGGACTCATCGGCGTTGACGATGAGATAATGCGGCCGGTCCTTCACCTCCTTGGGCATGAAGGACCATTTCAGGCCGGTCGGGAAGCCGGCGCCGCCGCGGCCGCGCAGGCCTGACTTCTTCATCTCGTCGATGATGGCGTCGTGGCCGCGCTCGATCAGCGCCTTGGTATTGTCCCAGGCGCCGCGCGCGCGGGCGCCGGCCAGGCGCCAGTCGTGGACGCCGTAGAGATTGGTGAAGATGCGGTCCTTATCGGCAAGCATCGCCTACTCGCTCCTCAGCGTGGTCAGTCCGCCTTCCGGCGCCGATGTCTGGCGGTCGACCTGCGGTCCGGCCTTCGGCGTCTCGCCGCGCCGGAAGGCGTCGAGCACCTTGTTGATCGAAGCCTCGTCGAGGTCCTCGAAGAAATCGTCGTTGATCTGCACGACCGGGGCGTTGACGCAGGCGCCGAGGCATTCGACCTCCTGGACGCTGAAGGTCTCGCCGTCGGCGGCGTGCTGGCAGGCCTTCATCACCGCGTCCGAGCCGCGCAGCCAGCACGGCGTCGTGGTGCAGACCTGCAGCAGGTACTTCCCGCGCGGCTTGAGCTGGAACATCGTGTAGAAAGTCGCGATCTCGTAGACGCGGATCGGCGCCATATCGAGCAGCGTGGCCACCTCGTTCATCGCCACACGCGGCAGCCAGCCCTGCTGGCGCTGGGCGAGGTCGAGCACGCCGATCACGGCGCTCGCCTGGCGGCCCGGCGGATAGTTCGCCATCAGCGCCTGCGCCTTCGCCAGATTGTCCGGCGTGAAGGCGAAGTGCTCGACATGCGGCACATCCTTGGGATCGGCGGTGATCATCATCTCATCGCCTCCTAGCGGTCGATCTCGCCGAACACGATGTCGAGCGAGCCGATGTTCGCCGACATGTCGGCGAGCTGATGGCCCCGGGTCATCATGTCGAGCGCCGCCAAATGCGGAAACCCGGGCGCGCGGATCTTGCAGCGGTAGGGCTTGTTGGTGCCGTCGGATACGAGATAGACGCCGAACTCACCCTTGGGCGCCTCGACGGCGGTGTAGGTTTCGCCGGCCGGCACCTTGTAACCCTCGGTATAGAGCTTGAAATGGTGGATGAGGGCTTCCATCGAATCCTTCATCTCGCCGCGCCGCGGCGGCGAGATCTTGCGGTCGTCGACGCGCACCGGCCCGCTCACCGTCCGCAACGCCGCCACGCACTGCTCCATGATGCGCGCACTCTGATACATCTCCTCGATGCGCACGAGATAGCGGGCGAAGCAGTCGCCGGTCTTGCCGAGCGGGATGTCGAAATCCATGCGTTCGTAGACGTCGTAGGGCTGCGACTTGCGCAAGTCCCAGGGAATGCCCGAAGCCCGGATCAGCGGCCCGCTGAAGCCCCAGTCGAGCGCCTGCTCCGGCGACACGACACCGATATCGACCGTCCGCTGGCGGAAGATGCGGTTGTCGTTCAGCAGCTTCTCGATGTCCTTCATGAACGGGTAGAACTGCTTGATCCACGCATCCATCGAATCGAGCATGCCTTCCGGCAGGTCCTGGTGCACGCCGCCGGGACGGAAATAGGCCGCGTGCATGCGCGAACCACTCACGCCCTCGTAGTATTCCATCAGGAGTTCGCGCTGTTCGAAGCCCCACAGCGGCGGCGTGAGCGCGCCGGTGTCCATGGCGAAGGTCGTGACGTTCAGCAGGTGGTTCAGGATGCGGGTGATCTCGGCGAACAACACGCGGATGTACTGGCCGCGCTCGGGCACCGTGATGCCCAGGAGTTTCTCGACGGCCAGCGCGTAGGCGTGCTCCTGGTTCATCGGCGAGACGTAGTCGAGCCGGTCGAAATACGGCACCGCCTGCAGGTAGCTCTTGTACTCGATCAGCTTCTCAGTGCCACGATGCAGCAGGCCGATATGCGGGTCGCAACGCTCGACGATCTCGCCGTCCATCTCGACGACGAGGCGCAGCACACCGTGGGCCGCCGGGTGCTGCGGCCCGAAATTCATCGTCAGCGTTTTGATTTCGACGTCGGACATGTCAGCTCGTCTTGGCCTGTTCCTGCGGCGGCGCCGGGGCCTTCTCGTCACCGGGCAGCACCTGATGCGCACCCTCCCAGGGACTCAGGAAGTCGAAGCGGCGGAATTCCTGGGTGAGCTTCACCGGCTCGTAGACGACGCGCTTCTGCACGTCGTCCCAGCGCACCTCGACGAAACCGGTCAGCGGGAAGTCCTTGCGCAGCGGATGGCCCTCGAAGCCATAGTCGGTGAGGATGCGGCGGAGGTCGGGGTGGTCGGAGAACCACACGCCGTAGAGATCGTAGGCCTCGCGCTCGAACCACCCGGCCGAGCTGAACACCGACGCCACGGACGGCACCGGCGTAGCTTCATCGGTCGCGACCTTGATGCGGACCCGCTGGTTGTTCTTGAGGCTGAGCAGATTGTAGACGACGTCGAAGCGCTTCTCGCGCTCCGGCCAGTCGACACCGCAGACATCGATCAGCTGCTTGAATAGGCACCTGGGGTCGTCGCGCAGGAAGGTGATCAGCGCGACCAGCCGGTCCGGCCTGGCATCGAGCATCAGCTCGCCCAGGCGAACGTAGGCAGTCGTCACCGCGTCACCGGTGGACTGCGCGATGTGATCGCCGAGTTCCTGCAGCGGTTCGGCCATCAACGCACCAGCGTTCCCGTCCGGCGGACCTTTTTCTGCAGCTGCAGCACGCCGTACAGCAGCGCCTCGGCCGTCGGCGGGCAACCCGGCACATAGACATCGACCGGGATGATGCGGTCGCAGCCGCGCACCACCGAGTAGCTGTAGTGATAGTAGCCGCCGCCGTTGGCGCACGAGCCCATCGAGATCACGTAGCGCGGCTCGGCCATCTGGTCGTAGACCTTGCGCAGCGCCGGCGCCATCTTGTTGGTGAGCGTGCCGGCCACGATCATCACATCGGCCGAGCGCGGGCTCGGCATCGGCGCGAAGCCGAAGCGGTCGAGATCGTAGCGGCTCATCCAGCAATGGATCATCTCGACGCCGCAGCAGGCCAGGCCGAACGTCAGGCCCCACATCGAGCCGGTGCGCGCCCAGGTGATCAGCTTGTCGAGTTGGGCCACGACGAAGCCCTTGTCGGCCAGCTCGTCGTTCAAGGCCCTGGATAGCGCCGCCTCGGTGACGGGGTCGGGCTTG
>DATHNU010000589.1:0-12154 GCA_035485695.1 Reyranella sp.
AATGCGCATTCAGGATCTTGCGCGGGTCGAGCCCCTGCAGGTCGGGCGAGTCCTCGACCACCCGGGCGCCCAGGGTCTTGAACACCTTCATGGCGTTCTCGACCGCGACCGCCACGTCGCGGTCGATCTTGTCGCGCTCGACGAAGCCCAGATTGGGCGAATAGGCGATGCGCAGCCCCTTCACGCCTTTGTCGAGGCCTTTCAGGTAGTCCTCCTCGTCGTCGGGCCGGCCGTAGAGGTCGCGCGGATCGGGCCGCGCCATGACGTTCATCATCATCGCCGCGTCGCGCACGGTGCGCGTCATCGGGCCGATATGGGAGAGCGTGCCCTGGGCCGACGGCGGATAGAGCGGCACGCGACCTTGCGTCGGTTTCAGGCCGAACAGGCCGGTGAAGGCGCAGGGGATGCGCACCGAGCCCGCGCCGTCGGTGCCGACGGCGAGGTTGCCCATGCCCACCGCCTCGGCCGCCACGCCGCCGCCGGACGAGCCGCCCGGCGTGCGGCCGATCTTCCACGGATTGTGAGTGGTGCCGAACAGGCCTGAATCGGTCACGCCCTTCCAGCCGTACTCCGGCGAGGTCGTCTTGCCCAGAAGCACGGTGCCCGCCTCGCGCAGGCGCTGCGCCACCGGCGCATCGACCGTCCACGGCCCGTCGGCGTCGGTGGCGAGGCTGCCCATGCGCGTCGGCATGCCCTTGGTCAGCACCATGTCCTTGATGGTGAGGGGCACGCCGTCGATGTCGCTGAGCCGCTTGCCGCCCTTCTTCCAGCGCTTCTCCGAGGCGCGCGCCGCGCGCAGCGCCGAATCGGGATCGAGATGCTGGAAGGCGTTGAGCTGGGGATTGAACGCCTCGATGCGTGCCAGCGCCGCCCGCACGGCCTCGACCGGCGAGGTCTTGCGGTCCTTGTAGAGTTTCACCAGCTGGTGGGCCGGCATCATCGCAAGATCGGCGGTCATCGCTTGGTCTCCGGAAGAACGGGGAATTTCAGGGGATGGGAATCGGCATAGCGCGCCGCCGCGCGCAGCACGAGCGCGTCCTTGTAGTGGCCTGCTGCAATCTGCAGGCCGATCGGCAATCCCTCGCGACTCAAGCCGCACGGCACCGATGCCGCGGGATGGCGGCTCAGGTTGAATTGCGAGGTGTAGGGCGACCACAGCACGTTGGCCTTGCCGTCCGGGCCAATCGGCAGGTTCTTGCCGGCCTCGAAGGGCTGCACGGCGACCGTGGGCGACAGCAGCAGATCGTACCTGGCGAAGAACAGGTTCCAGGCGATCGCCAGCTCGCGCCGCGTCACCTGCGCATGCACCACATCCTGCAACGAATAGCGCAGCCCGGCTTTGGCCGACGCCAGCAGGTTGGGATCGAACGCGCCGTGCCGGCTCTCGGGATAGAGTTCAAGCAGGCGCTGCAACGCCGTCAGCCAATGCACGACGAAGGCGCGGCCGGCATCGGCATAGGGGAAGGGCGCTTCGACCTCCTCGACCTTGCAGCCGAGCTTCTCGAACGCGCGGGCGGCCTTGGTGACCAGCGCCGCCACTTCGATGTCGAGCGGATGATCGCCGAAGCGCAGCACGAAGCCCACTTTCAGCTTCTTGAGCTTGCCGTCGATTTTCTTCGCATAGTTGGTCTCGTCGTCCGGCAGCGCATAGGCATCGCGCGCATCGGGCCGGGCAATCACGTTCATCATCAGCGCGCAGTCGAGCGCGGTGCGGGCCATCGGGCCGGTGTTGGAGAGGTCGCCGGTCAGCGAGGGCGGCCAGGCCGGCACCCGGC
This sequence comes from Reyranella sp., assembly GCA_035485695.1. Lineage (GTDB taxonomy): Bacteria > Pseudomonadota > Alphaproteobacteria > Reyranellales > Reyranellaceae > Reyranella. The sequence goes on from DATHNU010000589.1 coordinate 1,776, forward strand.
CGAAGGTGGCTTTGAGGCCGACCAACCCGTTGAAGCTCGACGGAATGCGGACCGAGCCGCCGCCGTCGGTGCCGATGGCGATCGGCCCCAGTCCCGCCGCCACCGCCGCCCCGGCGCCGCCCGAGGAGCCGCCCGGGGTGCACTCGAGGTTCCACGGATTGCGCGTGATGCCGTTCAGCGGCGAATCGGTCACGCCCTTGTGGCCGTATTCCGAGCTGGTGCTCTGGGCGAAGACGATGGCGCCGGCGTCGCGCAGCCGCGCCACCGCGGGCGCATCGGCGTCGGCGGCTGCCTTGTCGGTGAGCTTGCTGCCCATCGAGGCGGGCCAGCCCTTGACCCGAACCAGCTCCTTGATCGAGACCGGCACGCCGTCCAGCGGCGACAGCGGCTCGCCTTTCTTCCAGCGCCGCTCCGAAGCACGGGCGGCCTTGAGCGCTTCGCGACCGTCGACGCGCGTGAAGGCGTTGATGGCGGGCTGGAGCTTCTCGGCGCGCGCCAGCACCGCCTTCATGGTTTCGACCGGCGAGGCCTTGCCCTTCCGGTAGAGCATGGCGAGGCGCGCGGCGCTCTGCTGTGCGAGGTCGTCGGTCATGTCGGTTTCCCCTTGCTGCCGGTTTGGCCGTATTGCCGCGCCAGTTGCTCGGCCTGGTACTCGGCGGCAAGCGCCTGCTCGGTGCGTCCGACCCGGCGATAGAGGTCGCCCAGCGAGCGCTTGGTCCACGGCACGGTCGGCCGCTCGCGATCGTCGGCCTGCAGGATGGCCAGCGCCGCATCGTTCCAGCCCGACCGCATCAGGGCGTCGAGATGGATAGCGGCGAACAGCGAGCGCTGGGCGATGCTGCCGCCGATTTTCGGCAGGTGCGGCATGGCCTGGCCGAGGAGCCGCGCGGCCTCGGCGTGATCGCCCTTGGCATAGGCGGCAAGCCCGTGTGCGGCCGGCACGGCGCAATCGGCCCAGGCTTCGCGGTCGAGGGCCCGCGCGTCCTCGGCGCGCTCCTCGAGGCTCGCCAGCATTTCGGTGACCGCGCTCTGCTCGCCGGCACGGGCGAGGCCGTAGAGATATTGCAGGTCGAGGAAGGGCACGAAGTGCTCGTGCAGGCGCGGCTTGAGATAGTGCGCGACGTCGGTCCAGCGACCACCGACATCGACGCCGCGCAGTTCCAGACGCGCCAGCAGCGAGACGGCGTTGATCTGGTCCTCGGAGAATTCCTTCCACACGCCCCACACGCGCGTGTCGAACAGCGAAAGCGCCTCCTCGGTGCGGTCGAGATCGATCAGGAAGAGGGCGAGGTGCCACCAATTGTGGGTGTACATGAAGGAGTTGCAGCCAACCCAGGTGTCGGCCACCGATTCCAGGAAGGCCACGCCCTCCAGCATCTTGCCGCGCGCTTCCAGGCAATGGGCGACGGCGTGATGCGCCCACGGATCGCGCCGGTCCAGGGCGAGCGCCTGGCGCGCTACGGCCTCGGCCTCGTCGAGGCGATTGCACTCCTCGAGGCCGAAGGCATACATGGCGTAGACGTAGCGGTTGTCGCGATTGGCTTCGAACAGGTGCTGGCCGATGCGCAGCAGCGCCTCGGCGTCGCCGCGGTTGAAGGCATGGAGCTGGCCGAGCTTGCCGGCCAGAAGATCGCGCGGCCATTGGGCCGCCATGTCCTCGTGGATCCTGAGGCTGCGATCGGTCTCGCCGGCCAACCAGGCGTCGGTCGCGGCGATCCACGCAAGCTCGCGGGGGTTGGCGTCGGCGCCGAATTGCTTTGCGCGGGCGAGATAGCGCTCTGCCGCCGCGTGGCCCTCGGCCGAATTCATCGACAGCATGAGGTTGGCCGCCATCACCGGCAGCAGGGCGCAACGCTGGTCCTTGTCGGCGGCGGTGATGAACTCGGCCAGCCGATTGCTGAAACCAAGCCACTCGCCGGTGAGGAAATCGAGCGCGGCGATTGCCTCCACACCGGCGTTGCTCACTTCCAGCCCTTGACCGTCCCGCGCCACGCTTGTCCCCGCTGCCCTAGTCCCGGTTTGCGTTGCCCGAGCTTCGCATGGCGTGGCAGGTTGGGCAAAAGACGAGGGAACAGGGAAGGGAGGGAAATGAAACGCCGGCATTTCCTCGCTGCGGCCGGGCTCGCGGTCATATCGCGCGCCGGTCACGCCCAGACTTTTCCCGAAAGACCGGTGCGCTTCATCGTGCCCTATGCGCCGGGCGGCTCGACCGACACCTCGTCACGCATCATCGCCGAGCGACTGTCGGTCCTGTTGGGCCAGCAGGTGATCGTCGACAACAAGCCGGGCGCCGGCACCATCATCGGCACCGAGATCGTCGCCAAGGCCAGGCCCGACGGCCACACCATCCTGCTGACGCCCGGCGCGCTCGTGGTGAATGCGGCCTTCGGCATCGCCCTGCCCTACGATTCGGTCAAGGACCTGGCGCCAGTCGCCCGCTTCGTCGACATACCCCTGCTGCTGGCGGCCAACAACGACGCGCCGTTCAAGTCGGTGGCCGAGCTCCTGGCCTGGCCGAAGAGCGGCGATCGCACCATTGCCTACGCCTCCGCCGGCATCGGCTCGGTCCCGCATTTGTGGGGCGAGTATCTCAAGGCGCGCACCGGCCTGCCGCTCGAACATGTCGGCTACAAAGGCAGCGCCGAGGCGCTGCGCGATGTGATGGCGGGCCATGTGCCGCTGTTCTCCGACGTGCTGATGCCGACGGCCGCGCCGGTGAAAGCCGGCAAGCTGCGCGGGTTGGCGGTGGCGATGGCGGCCCGCAGCCCGTTGCTGCCCGACGTGCCGACGGTGGGTGAGGCGGGTCTCGCCGGCATGGAGGCCGCCGTTCTCATCGGTATCTCGACGACGGGCGGCACGCCGGCCGCCCTTGTCGAACGGCTGAATGCCGTGGTGAATGAGGCGCTTGGCGATGAAGTCGTGCGTCAGAAGCTGCAGGAGCTGGGCTTCATCCCGATCGGCGGGACGGCTGCGTTCTACGCCCGGAGCCTGGCCGAAGAGACCGCGAAGTGGCGCAAGGTGATCAAGGAATCGAAGATTCCGGCGCCGGCGTGATGCAAGAGGTGCGCAAGGGGCACGGTGCGGGCTCTCGCGGCTGGTTACAGCCGCTGCCGCCCGCCCTAGCCGACGGTCGTCGGCTAGTGGCTAGATCTTCGGCGAGCCGCCCAGGAAGCAATAGATCATGCCGCTCTTGCTGGCGCAGATGTGGGAGGACCCGTCAGGCGCGAGCTGTTTCAGCACGACTTTCGGCGGCACCGGCACCCAGCGCCCGTCGAGCAGCGCATACCACATGCCGTCGTCGTTGAGGTACGCACGGGTCGGACGACAGTCGCCGTCGCTGGTGCTGCTGCGGCCGTTGCAGCAGGAATAGCCGGTCTGCGGCTGCTTCAGATCCTTGTACCAGTCGTGATTTTCGGCGTGGCCCTGGCCGTAGTGGCCATCTTGGGCCCGCACGCCCAGCGCGGCGACGGTTGCGAACGCGCACGCTAGCAAGAAACCAGGCGCGGACAGGCGCATGACTTCGTCTCCTTCTGCCGCGGCTGAGAGTCGGCATCAAAAGAGGAAACGTCGCAGGGAACCGCCAGGTTCCCTTCCTAGATCTTGGGTGAGCCGCCCAAAAAGCAATAGATCAGGCCCGATTTGCTGGCGCAGATGTGCGAGGAGCCGTCGGGCGCCAGCTGCTTCAGCACCACCCGGGGCGGCACCGGGACCCAGTTTCCGTCGAGCAGCGCGTACCAATTGCCGTCATCGTTGAGGTAGGCGCGGGTCGGGCGGCAATCGCCCTCGACGCCGTTGGCGGTGCCGTTGCAGCACGAGAAGCCCGTGCCCGGCTGTTTCAGCCCTTGATACCAGTCGTGGTTTTCGGCGTGACCTTGGCCGTGGTGACCATCTTGTGCAAAGGCCAGGGCGCCGGCGAACATCCAGGCGAAGGCAAACACACTAAGCACGCATCGTGGCATGAGGGCTGCCACCTTTCGAAGTGTCAGCCGAGCCGGCTACGTATTCTTGGCGACGCGCCGTCGCTCAACCGATTCCGTTGGGCAAAGCATACATCATCTTGAGTCCGGAAACGATGGTAACGAACTGTGGATCATCTGCCGACAACAGACCGTGGCGAACGAAGAAGTCGATCAACACAAGATTGCAGTTGTACTTGAATTCGTTGCTATCGCGCACTGTCTCGAACACGCGCTGCACCGGCCACAGCTCGAACGAATGCACTTCGCCGTCATTTGCGTAGGGTGTGAAATCCTCAGGTAATTCGAGATCGAAGCAGGTCATCAGGTCGGGCTTGAGCTGCGCTCCCGACTGATTGAGATAGCTGACAAAGCTGACCGCCTTGGCTTGCATGGCGAGCGCGCGCGGGATCGCCGCCTCTTCTGCACATTCCTTGATCAGATTGTCGTGCAGGCCGATGTCCGCCGGCTGGCCGCCGGCGACCGTATTGTCGAGCTCGCCTGGAAAGGTGGGCTTGGCGTAGGACCGCCGCGGCACCCAGATATGCAGCCCGTCCCTGCGCCGGACATAACCCGTCATGTGCGGCCCGAAGGCGCGCACGCCGAACCACGGCACCGCCGCGCGCTCCATCGTCATCAGCGGCGCGCGGGTGAATTCCCAGCTGACCGGATAGGCCTCCTCGCGCCACAGGCCCTTGAAGTGGCCCTGCTCGCGCAGCGTCAGCAGGAAGCCGCGCATCGCCGCCGTGCGCTTGTCCGGTGTGTCGAGCGCCGGCGCGAGATGCCAGGCCTTGCCGCGACGGCTGAACAGGTCGGGCCGCTCGGCCACGACGGGCGCGAAGTCGCGATGCAGGAAGCCCGCGCGCTCGGGCCCGATGAACCACGGCTCGAACTCGTCGAGCCGGGCGTTGTTGCAGCGCTGGATATGGTCGAGGAACGACATCGGCAGGGGGATAGCATACCATCGCGCCCATGACGGAAGACGAGTTGCAAAAAATCCTCGAGACGGCCCTGTCGGCCGCCGACCTGCACGATGTCTTCGTCGAGGAATGCCAGGACCAGGACATCCGGCTGCGGTTTTCCCTCAAGCCCGGCGAGACATGGTCGAGCGCCGCCCTGCTGTCCCTGGTCGACACTTCCATGCGCGCGACAACGGAAATGGGCGCGTCGTTGTCGCATCTCAACGTCACGGTGCTGAGGCCGCCGCACGAGGCCGACGTGATCGCCTTGTCGCGCGTGATCCGTCGCGCCGGCGAGACGGTCCATGCCGAGGCGTGGCTGTTCAGCCATGCCGTGGTCGAGCCCATGCTGCACGCGACGGGCAGCCTTCTCAGGAGGCCTTCGCCACGGTGAAGCGCATCGGCAGCCGCGCTAGGCTGCTTCCTTCCAGGCGTGGTCCACGACGACGACGATGTCGCGCATGATCTGGGTCAGGTCGTAATCCTTGGGCGTATAGACCCGCGCCACGCCGGTCTTGATCAGCGCCTCGGCGTCGGCCGGCGGGATGATGCCGCCCACCACCACCGGCACGTCGCCGATGCCGGCCTGGCGCAGCCCCGCCAGCACCTCGGCGACCAGCGAGACGTGGCCGCCCGACAGGATCGAGAGCCCGACCACGTGCACGCTCTCCTCGAGGGCGGCGTTGACGATGCGCTCGGGTGTCAGGCGGATGCCTTCATAGACGACTTCCATGCCGCAATCGCGGGCGCGCACGGCGATCTGCTCGGCGCCATTGGAATGGCCGTCGAGGCCGGGCTTGCCGACCAGGATCTTTATGCGTCGGCCGAGCCGCCGTGAAACCGTCTCGACCTCGCGCCGCGCCGCGTCCAGCCGGCCGTCGCTCACGCCCACCGCGCGCGCCACGCCGGTCGGCGCACGATATTCGCCGAACACGGCGCGCAGCGCGTCGGTCCATTCGCCGGTCGTCACTCCCGCGCGGGCGCAGCCGATCGAGGCCGGCATGACGTTGCGGTCTTCCTTGGCCGCCGCGGCGAGCTCCGCCAGCGCCTTGTTCGCGGCAGCGCCGTCGCGTTCGGCGCGCCAGGCTTTCAGGCGCTCGATCTGGCCGCGCTCGACCGAGGCATCGACGGTCAGGATGGCGCCGGCGCCGGTCGACAGCGGCGAGGGCTCGGCTTCGGTATAGGCGTTGACACCGATCACGGTCTGCTCGCCCGCCTCGATGGCCGCGAGCCGCTTGAGGTTCGATTCGACAAGCCGCTGTTTCATGTAGGCCGCCTCGATGGCCGCCACCGCGCCGCCCATGTCGGCGATGCGCGCCATCTCGGCGGTGGCTTCCGCTTTCAGCTCCTCGACCTTGCGCGCGATCTCCGTGCTGCCGTCGAAGATGTCGCCGTACTCCAGCAGGTCGGTCTCGAAGGCCACGATCTGCTGCAGGCGCAACGACCACTGCTGGTCCCACGGCCGCGGCAGGCCGAGCGCCTCGTTCCAGGCCGGCAGCTGCACGGAGCGGGCGCGGGCGTTCTTGCTCATCACCACGGCCAGCATCTCGAGCAGGATGCGGTAGACGTTGTTCTCCGGCTGCTGCTCGGTGAGGCCCAGCGAATTCACCTGCACGCCGTAGCGGAACAGGCGCTGCTTGGGATCGGCCACGCCGTAGCGGTTGAGCGTGAGGTCTTCCCACAGCTCGGCGAACGCCCGCATCTTGCACATCTCGGTGACGAAACGGATGCCGGCATTGACGAAGAAGGAGATGCGCCCCACGACCTGCGGGAAATCCGCCTCCGGCACCTGGCCGCGCGCACGCACCGCGTCGAGCACGGCGATGGCGTTGGCGAGCGAGAAGGCCAGCTCCTGGACGGCCGTCGCGCCGGCCTCCTGCAGGTGATAGCTGCAGACGTTCATCGGGTTCCACTTGGGAACCTCGCGATAGGTGAAGCCGATCGTGTCGGCCGTCAGCCGGAGCGAGGGCTCGGGCGGGAAGATGTAGGTCCCGCGCGACAGATATTCCTTGATGATGTCGTTCTGGGTCGTGCCCTGCAGCTTGGCGCGCTCGACGCCCTGCGCTTCGGCCGCGGCGATATATAAGGAGAGCAGCCACGCCGCCGGCGCGTTGATGGTCATCGACGTGTTCATGCGGTCGAGCGGGATGCCGTCGAACAGGGTGCGCATGTCGCCGAGATGGCCGATCGGCACGCCGACCTTGCCGACCTCGCCCTTGGCCAGCACGTGATCGGAGTCGTAGCCGGTCTGGGTCGGCAGATCGAAGGCGACCGACAGGCCGGTCTGCCCGCGCGCGAGGTTGGTTCGATAGAGTGCGTTCGACTGGGCCGCCGTCGAATGACCGGAATAGGTGCGGATCAGCCAGGGCCGGTCGCGCTGGGGCCGATCTTCTGCTGCTTTGTCGCGTTTCTCGGTCATGGTGGCGGCTGAGGACGGGGTTGCGTAGACTTGCCTACATCAATAGATGTTGCAGCGCAGCATGAAAGATTTCGCGGTGCAATCAAGCCAAAACGGCCATCCGTGAGCGATACGACCTCTCCTTGGGGCCAGGCCGTCACCCAACCTGTCCCCGAGGCGCCGCCGCCTGCTCCGGACCTGACGCCCAGCCGGCCGCTCTACGATGGCAAGCTGGGCGAGCTCTACGCCATCTACCTCCGCCACCTCGTGCTGATGCTGCTGACCTTGGGCTGGTCGCGCTTCTGGGGACGCACGCGCATCCGCCGCTATCTGTGGAATCATTTCGCCATCCTGGGCGATCGCTTCGAGTATCGCGGCCGCGGCCGCGAGCTCTTGATCGGCTTCCTGCTGGCGGTGATCATGCTGGCGGTGTGGGGCGGCCTGATGTGGCTGGTGTGGATCTACCTCTTCCATGAAAAGCCGATCGCGACCTTCGGCCTGTTCGACATCTTCTGGCTGTCGGTGGCGCTGATCGGCTTTCCGCTCGCCTATGTCGGCCAGTATGCCGGCCTGCGCTACCGGCTCTCGCGCACGCGCTGGCGCGGCATCCGGTGCGCGCTGGCGGGCTCGGCCTGGGGCTACGGCGCGATGGCGTCGTTCCTCGTCTTCGTCAATGCCTTCACCGCCCAGCTGTTGACGCCGGTCGTGTCGGTGAACCTTGCCCGCCCGCGCATCTCCAACGTGCGCCTCGGCACCCTGCCGTTCATCTTCGCCGGCAGTTCCGGCGACATCTACGGCCGCTATCTCGGCTTCTACTTCCTGAACATCATCGCCTGGGTGGTGGCACTCGCCATCACCTTCAGCGCGATCGGCGGCGCGATCGGCGGCTTCGGCATCACGGCCGACGAGGTGCTGAAGCTGTTCTCGCAATTCAGCCTGCGCACCGTGCTGATCGTGGCGGCCGTCGCGCTCGGCGCCTATGTCGTGTTCGGCCTGCTGATCCTGCCGCTGCGCTGCTGGTGGCAGGCCTATCTCTTCCGCTACCTGGTCTCGCACAGCCGGGCCGGCGAGGTGCTGTTCGCCACGGCGATCTCGACCCGCCAGATGTGGGGCTTCCTGGTGCTGAACTACCTGATCGTCGTGCTGACCCTGGGGCTCGGCTGGCCGTGGGTCCTGCACCGCACCTTGAAGCTGATCGCCGCCGAGCTGTGGCTCTACGGCGCGCCCGACGGCGCCGCCATCCGCCAGCCGACCGATCGCGGGCCGCCCTTCGGCGAGGGCCTTCTGGACATGTTCGACGTGAGCGGAATCTGACGATGGCCTCGCACGCCCGCTACTACGACGGCGAGAGCGCGCTGGTGCACGAGGTGAGCGTGCGGCCGACCGCGGCCGAGCTGGTCATCTTTCGTCTCGCCGACGCCGGCATCGTGGCACGCTGGCCGGCGGGCGAGCTCGCCGTGCTGGGCGACACCGCGCACGAGGCCGTTCCGCCGGTGGTGCGCAAAGGCTTCGAGGCGCGCCTGCTGGTCGACGATCCCGACTTGCGGCGCCAGCTCGCGGCCTGGGTGCCGGCGCTTGCGCCGCTGGTCGCGCCGCCGGCGTCGGTCGGACGCAGGGTCGCGGCGCTCGGCGCGACCCTGGTGGCCCTGGTCGGGCTGTTCTGGCTCGTCGTCGACTATGGCAGCGAGTATGCAGCACCTTTGCTGCCCTACGGCCTGCAGGCCAAGCTGGGCGAGAGCGTGTTCGAGGAGCTGACGGCCGACAAGGACGAGTGCCATGGCAAGGCGGGCCTGGCCGCCATCAACGACCTCGCCAACCGGCTGGCCCACGCCGCCGACTATCCGCACGAGATCACGGTGCATGTCATCGAGGGCGGGCCGGTCAACGCCTTCACGCTGCCGGGTGGCATCCTGGTGGTCTATTCCGACCTTTTAGACCAGGCCAAGGACAGCTCGCAGGTGGCGGGCGTGGTGGCGCACGAGATCGGCCACGCCGTGCACTACCATCCGATGAAGGGCCTGGCGCGCCAGTACGGCGTCGACTTGATGGTCAAGCTGGTGAGCGGCGGCTACTCCGACCTCTTCAACACGCTCACCTCCGGCGGCAACCTCCTGCTGGCGCTACGCAACGGCCGTGCCTTCGAGCGCGAAGCCGACGCCACCGGCGTGGCGCTGCTGGAGAAGCTCGGGGTGCGCGCCGACGGCATCGCGAGCTTCTTCGAGCAGATGATGGAGAAGGAGCCCAAGGACATGGCGGCCGCGGCCGGCGTGTGGTCGAGCCATCCGCCGACCGCCGAGCGCATTGCCGCGACCAGGCGGCCGGCCTCCGGCAAGCCCGCCTTCAGCGACGCCGAGTGGAAGGCGCTGCGCAATGTTTGCAAGTGAGCGCTGCGCGTCGTCTCAATGGGCGACGCGACGCAACCTGATATCGACCTCGCGTTCGACATGGCGCCATTCCTCGCTGGCGCGAAGCTCGACCACCAGTCGCTCGAAGGCGTCGGCGTGCTCCGGCGCGTATTCGAACCAGGTAAGGAAGTCGAACGGCTCTCCCAGGTCGCGGGCGTGATGCAAGCGGCGCGCGATCGCCGGTAGGTAAGGCATCGACTTGGCGATGTGGCCCGATCTCTCCTCGAAGACGGCGCGCCGCTCGTCCTGCGCGATCGACCACCAGGCCGGGGATTTGCGGATCGGGATCAGTGCGGCGCACAGCGCCTCGGGGCGCCCCAGCGGCGGCGAAACGGCATTGAGTCGCTTCAGCTCGCCGGCCGTCGTGTAACGGGTGTGGCTCACGACGCCGCGCAACCGCCAGGAACTTTGCCCCTGATCCGGCGTTTCATTTCCCAGCGACAGATGCGTCGCGGCCGGCAGCGACTCGCCCGCAACGGCGGTGATCCGTTCAACGCGCCAGTCGCCGCTCGGGCCGGCCGTGAATGTGACAGCAAGAGGTTGGGTCATGGTCCTCGCTGGGTGCAAGATGCGCGCCGTTCGACGGAAACAACCCGCGATGGCGACGGCGGCGTCAAATCCCGATTTTGTGATTGGCCACGAGCGGCAAGGCGGACACGAC
>DATHNU010000590.1:0-7025 GCA_035485695.1 Reyranella sp.
GGAAATCGCCGCCAGCGCCACCATGACGTTGTTCCTGAGCGCCCGCTTGCCGACGCGCAGCACGGCCTCGACCACGACGACGAGAACGGCGGCTTTCAGCCCGAAGAACAGGCCTTCGACGATCGTGAGCTTGCCCAGCAGTACATAGATCCAGGAAAGCGCCATGATGGAGATCAGACCAGGCAGCACGAACAGCGTCCCGGCGAACAACCCACCCCTGGTCTTGTGCATCAACCAGCCGATATAGATGGCAAGCTGCTGCGCCTCGGGACCGGGCAGCAAAGTGCAATAATTGAGAGCCTGCAGGAAACGGTTCTCGCCGATCCACCTCTTCTCCTCGACGATGATGCGATGCATCACCGCGATCTGGCCGGCCGGGCCGCCGAATGAGAGCGCCGCGACCCGCGCCCACACTTTCATGGCCTCGCCGAACGGCACGCCATGGTCTCCCGCTCGATTGCTCATTTGGCGGGCCGCCTGCTGGTGAAGTAGCGGTAGAGGTCGTCGAAGACGGCGGCGCCGCGCTCCAGGCGCTGGTTGTCGTCGTTGTGCGCCGAGGCGACGCCCGCGATCAGATTGCGGATGCCGGCCGCTTCTTCGCGGCCGTACTTGCCGTCCTTGAGGTCGATATCGTGGATGATCTCGCCGATCGCGGCCAGCGCCGGATCGTCGAGGCCGGCCTCCCCCAGCAGCACTTCGAAGGTGCAGCGGTCGCCACGGTGCGTGTACTCGCCCTCGAACATGTCGAAGCGCAACTCGCCCGGCAGCGCGGCATAGCCCGTGCCGGGCACGAACTTGAAGCGTGCGCCATCGTCGACGAAGCGGCGGATCAACCATGCCGAGGCGATGCGATCGATCTGCACGCCCTGCCGCGTCACCCACACGCGACCCTTCAATCCGGCCGGCGCGTTTGCCGCGCCAGGTCCGGCGTCCGTTCGTTCTGCCACGGCCTTGTCCTCCTGTTGCAGACGAGCCTCGAGGCCCGACACCAGACCCTCCGCCGGTTCGCGCTCGTCGGCGCCGAAGAAGTCGATGGCGATGACGGCGTCGAGTTGTTTGCGCAGCCGCGCCGTCTGGCTGGCGATCTCGGCCAGTGCGTTGTCGGGCAAGTCATCACCGAGACGGCTTGCCACCTCGCGCGCTTCGGCCGCGATCCGCTGGTAGTCCTCGTCGCGCGCGGCGTCGAATAGCGCCTGCAGTTCGCGATCGGACAGCCCGTCGACGAGGCCTGCCTCGCAGACGATCGCCTCGCCACCGCTCTCGACGATCTCCTTGGCAAGCCAGGCGAAGTCCTCACGCGTCTCGGCGTTGGCGGGCAGCGCATAGACCGCTCCCTTCACCGTGACCGCCCCCAACGCCTGCAGGCGGCGCCAGACCTTGACCCGCGCATAGGCCGGCTTGGCCGGTAGCTGGTGGATCAGCAGCAGCCATGGCGGGGCTCTCAAGATCTCATTAGTGGTCATTGTGCATCCGTATCATACTAGAAATATAAAATGCAACAGACGTATCATTTTCTCTTGCATTCCGATTAAACAGGGCTAGTTTGCGTTGAAACGAGTGTATCAGGAGCAAGCAACCAATGCCATTCCACGCCCGGCCGATCTCTTTCAAACCACCCCGTCTCAAAGGGCTCTCCGCCCGACTGATCGCCAGCCACTACGAGAACAACTACGGCGGCGCCGTCCGCCGGCTGAACGCAATCCGCGGCGATCTCGCCAACATCGATCCGGCAAACGCGCCGGGCTTTCGCCTGAACGGCCTGAAGCGCGAGGAGCTGATCGCCACCAACTCCATGCTGCTGCACGAAGCCTACTTCGAAGTGCTGGGCGAAGCCGGCGGGGGCGACCCGACGGGCGCGCTGGCCGAGGCGATCGCGCAGGACTTCGGATCGCTCGCCAAGTGGCGCGCCGAGTTCGTCGCCATGGGCAAGGCGCTGGGCGGCGGCTCGGGCTGGGTCGTGCTCAGCCGCTCGCCGCGGGACGGCACGCTCAGCAACGTCTGGGCGGCCGACCACACGCACAGCCTGGCCGGCGGCACGCCGGTGCTGGCGCTCGACATGTACGAGCACGCCTATCACCTCGATTTCGGCGCCAACGTCGGTGCCTATGTCGATGCCTTCATGGCCAACATCGCCTGGGAAAGAGTGGCGGCCCGCTTCGCGGGCGTCGCGCCCACGGCAAGACCGCATACCGTCGACACGACGACGGCGCGCAAGATGCTCGACGGCGATCCCAACCTCGTGGTGATCGACGCCCGCCTGGCCGCGGACGCGGCCGCGGTGCCGGTCGGGCTGCGCGGCGCGCGGCGCGCCCCGCCCGACAAGGTCGACGAGGTGGCCGCGTCCCTGCCCGCCGGCACCAAGGCCCTGGTCTATTGCGCCTGGGGCTTCGAGATCGGCGGCGATTGCGCCGCCAAGCTGCGCGAACGCGGCATCGACGCCGTTGCCGTGGCCGGCGGCATCGGCACTTGGCGCGCCGACGGCCTGCCGACAGAGCCTCTCAAGGAAGGAGACCGCAAATGAAGTGGGTTACCCGCGAACGTCCAAAGATCGACCGCATCGCCTGCCCGTGGCTGATCGAGCGCTTCATCGAGAAGCAGCCGGAGTTCCTCTACGTGCCGGCCGACAAGGTGCTGGCCACCGCCCAGGAAACCGGCGCCGTGCCCTACGACATCCCCGGCGTTAGGTTCAGCCATGTCGGCGAGAAGTGCAGCTTCGACGCCTTCATCGCCGAGTACAAGCTCGCGGCACCGGGGCTCGACAAGCTGGCCGACATCGTGCGTGGCGCCGACACCTCGCGGCTCGATCTGACACCACAATCGGCCGGCCTGTTCGCCATCTCGCTCGGCCTCAGCCACGTCTTTCCTGACGACCACGAGATGCTGCGCCACGGCATGGTGATGTACGACGCGCTCTACGCGTGGTGCCGCAGCCTTGCCGGCGAGACGCACAACTGGCCGCCAAAGATGGACTGAGGCGCGCCATGACCGACACCACCGTGAAACCGGCCTCGCCAGCCGCGGCGCGCACGCGCCTGATGCTGGAAGGCCCGATCGTCGCCACCCTGCTGCGGCTGGCGGTGCCCAACCTCGTGGTCAATGTCGTGCTGATCGCGGTGACGACCAGCGTCGACGCACATTTCATCGGCCGTCTCGGCCTCGATTCCCTGGCGGGCCTGGCACTGGTGTTCCCGCTGCTGATGCTGATGCAGCAGATGGCCAACATGGCCATGGGCGGCGCCATCGCCGCCTCGATCGCACGGGCGATCGGCGCCGGGCGGCGCGAGGACGCGGCATCGCTGGTCATCCATGCGCTGGCGATCGCCGCAGGTGCCGCGGCGCTGTTCAGTGCCGTGTTCCTGCTCGCCGGGCCTGGCATCTACGGTTTGCTGGGCGGCCGCGGCCCGATCCTCGCGGCGGCACTCGAATATTCCAACGTGATCTTCGCCGGCGCCCTGGCCTACTGGCTGCTCGGCACGCTCACGAGCGTGGTGCGGGCAACCGGACAGGTCGCCATCCTCGCCTACGTCTATGTGGGCGCCGAGATCCTGCACATCGCGCTGGTGCCGGCCCTCGTCTTCGGCCTGGGCCCTGTCCCCGCGCTCGGCATCACCGGCGCCGCTCTTGCCACGGTGATCTCGCTCGTCGCTTCGACTGCGACGCTCGCCTGGTATCTTGCCTCCGGCCGGACGTCGGTCGCCTTGTCGCTCAGCGGCATCCGCTTCGAGCGCCGCCTGTTCGGCGAGATCCTGCGCGTCGGCGCGCCGATGTCGCTGGCGCCCGTGCTGAACAACGTGGCTTTGGCAACGCTCACGACCTACGCCGGCCTGCTTGGCACGACCTCGCTCGCCGCTTTCGGTGCGGCGGTGCGGCTGGAATACCTGCTCTACCCGCTGAACTTCGGCCTGGGCGCGGCGGTGCTCGCCATGGTCGGCAGCAACATCGGTGCGCGCCAGTTCACCCGCGCCGCGCGCATCGCCTGGACCGCGGTGGGGCTTTCGGCCTGCGTCATGGCCTGCGTCAGCGTGCTGGCGATCGCCGCGCCCGACGTCTGGATGGGCCTGTTCAGCCGCGATCCGGCAATCCTTGCCGCAGCCGCCGGTTACCTCGCGGTCGTCGGCCTCGCCTATCCGTTCGTCGCGGTCAACACGCTGATGTCGGCCTTCCAGGCGACGCGTCAGCCGGAGTGGCCGTTGGCCGCCATGACCTGCCGCTTGCTGGTCGTCGTGTCGGGCGGCTGGGTCGCCATCGAAGTCCTTCAGGCGGGGCTCGTGGGGTTGGGCCTGGTCACCGCCCTCGGCCTCGCGTCCTGGGGCATCGTGCTGGCCGTGGCCTTTCGCCTTTACGCCCACCTGAGGTGACGTCATGACCCTGCATCTGAGCGGCCACGTCGCATTGCCCGAGCACAAGGCGAAAGGCGGCTTCGATCATGCCGCCGTTCATGCCGCGAGCGGCCATGTCTACGTGGCGCATACCGCCAACGATGCCGTCGATGTGTTCGATCCCGTGAGCCGGCGACATCTCTTTTCGATCCCCGGCCTGCCCGGCGTGGCCGGCGCCCTGGTGAGCGATGAGGGTGGGCTCATCCTTTCGTCGAACCGGGCGGCCAACACGATCGGCGTGTTTGCGCCGGGACCGAACCCGTCGGTTCGGATCATCGACGTCGGCAGAGGACCCAATGGCCTCGCCTACGACCCGCGCCGGCAGATCGTGCTGGCGGCGAATGTCGGCGACCCGGCGGTGCCCGGCTCGCACACCTTGTCAATGATCGACCTTGCCCACCACGCGCGACGCAGCGAGATCGCCGTACGTGGCCGCACGCGCTGGACCGTGTTCGATCCCGGGCCGGAGCTCTTCTATGTGAACATCGCCCAGCCTGCCGAGATCGTCGTGGTCGACCCGCGTCAGCCCGACAAGATCGCCTGCAGCTTTTCCGTGCCCCATGCCGGGCCGCACGGCCTCGACCTCGACGGCGCCACCGAGCGCCTGTTCTGCGCCTGCGATGCCGGCATGCTCGTCACCCTGGACGCGCGATCGGGCAAGGTGCTGGACGAGAAACCCTTGAGCGGTGTGCCTGACGTCGTGTTCTTCAATCGCCAGCGCCAGCATCTCTATGTTGCCATCGGCGACCCGGGTGTCATCGACGTGTTTTCCACCGCGCCCATGGAAAAGCTCGCAACGGTCGAGACCGAGGCGGGCGCCCATACCACCGCGCTTTCACCGACGGGCGACCGGCTCTACGCCTTTCTGCCGCGCACGCACCGTGCCGCAATCTACGAAACATGAAGGTGCCGCCATGATCGACGCCACTGTCTACGGCTTTCCCGAAACCGGTGCCGGAACGCGGCTTTCGCTCACCTGAAGGGGACTTGCAATGACCAAGACTCTACTGCGACGCCGACTGGTCGCCTTGGGCGGTGCGTTCGCGGCTTCGTCGACGGCCCAGGCCCAAGGAGGCACCATGACCCGCATCGATTTCGAGACCGCAGCCGTCGGTACGCTGCCCCCGGGCGTCACCGGCGCCTTGACCGGTTCGGGCGGTCCGGTCACTTGGGCCGTGCTGGAAGACCCGACGGCGCCCGCCGGACCTCACGTCCTGGCGCAGACCAGCACCGACAAGACCGATTATCGCTTTCCGTTGGCGATCTTCGCGGCGCCGGTTGCGGCGGACGTCGATGTCGCGGTGCGTTTCAAGCCGGTCGCCGGCGAAGTCGACCGCGCCGCAGGCATCGCCGTCCGCCTCAGCGATCCCAACAACTACTATGTCGTGCGCGCCAACGCGCTCGAGGACAATGTGCGCCTTTATCGGATGGTGAGCGGACGGCGCAGTCAGTTCGCCGGCGCCGATGCCAAGATACCCTCGGGCAAATGGCAGGAACTGCGGCTGGTCGTCCGCGGCAGCCGCTTCGAAGTCTTCCTCGACGGCAAGAGCCTCTACAGCGCGACCGATGCGGCCATCCCGGCCGCCGGCCGCGTGGCGCTGTGGACCAAGGCCGACAGCGTCACGCATTTCGACGATCTCAGAATCCAGCCTCTTTAGGAGAAAGTCCCGGCCACTACGCGTCAAAGGCGATCGGCGGTAAGGTCCAGCTCTTCGCGTAGCGCTCGCAGATTGCCGAACAATTCAAAACGGAGGCATCCATGAGCAACGATCAGACCCGCAGGAACTTCGTCAGCGTGGCCGGTATCACGGCTGCCACCCTGGCCACCACAGCCTTGTTGCGTCCCGCATCGGCCCAGACCGCCACGGGCGTACCCAAGGTGGAATATGCGATCAAGAAACTGCCTTTCGATCCGGCCAAGATCAAAGGCATCTCCGAGAAGCTGCTCGTCAGCCACTACGAAAACAACTACAGCGGCGCGGTGAAGCGCCTGAACGCCATCACGGCCCAACTGGCCGGCCTCGACGTCGCGGCGGCGCCGGTCTTCGTCCTGAACGGCCTCAAGCGCGAGGAATTGATCGCCACGAATTCGATGATCATTCACGAACTCTACTTCGACGGTCTCGGCGGCGAGGGTGACCCCAAGGGTGCCTTGGCCGAGGCGCTGAAGAAGGACTTCGGCAGCGTCGAGCGCTGGAAGGCGGAATTTTCCGCCGTCGGCAAGGCGCTGGGCGGCGGTTCCGGCTGGGTGATGCTGAGCTACTCGCCGCGCGACAAACGGCTCGTCAACACGTGGGCGGCCGACCACACGATGACTCTGGCCAACGGCCGGCCGATCCTGGCGCTCGACATGTACGAGCACGCCTACCAGATGGACTACGGCGCCCGCGCCGCCGCTTACGTCGATGCCTTCATGCAGGTCATCCGCTGGGACAACGCAGGAGCCCTGTTCGAGCGCTACAGTAAGGAGACCTGACCAACGATCCTGAGCCGGGTGGATCTTTTCGATCGCTGGCCGATCGTCCGTGGCGGCCAATGCCTTCTGATGAGCAGCGCCGGCAACAGCACGCTCGGGCCTTGGCCGGAAATGACACGGACACATTCCAGAGAGGCATGGGATACGATAGAGTCATCTCATCGAGAGAT
>DATHNU010000591.1:0-7355 GCA_035485695.1 Reyranella sp.
CCCTCGATGACGGGGCGCTGCCACTGGTCCTTGATCCTGTCGCCCAGGCGGCGCAGCCGGTCTTCCTGGTACATGCCCTCACGAAACGGCTGCGAAAAGCTCGCCAGCGCATCCGCCGACAACCCCGACTTCTGCAGGCCCGTCCAGGTGAAGGCGATGCAGGCGGCGCGCGCGTCCTTGCCGTCGCTGTCGGTGATGGGTGCAATCGCGGCAAGGGCCTTCAACCAGGCGCCCTTGCCCGCGACGACACCGGCGCCGGGGCCGTTCTCCGGCCAGTCGCACATCAGGAACAGCGCCTCGGCCGCCGGCAGATCGGAAAATCCGCTGACGACGATGCCCTGCGTCAGCGCATCGTGCGGTGGCTTCAGCTTCCAGCTCGGCCGTTGAGCCGGAAGTTGATCCGGCGTTCGACCGGTCACAGATCCCGCGCCCATGCGCCCGCCTCCTGCTCGCTCATCGTTTCCTTCCGCAGGCCGTCGGCTATGCGGGCATTGCGCTCGATCTGGTCGACCGTGAAATCACGGTAGGCGCTGTACCAGAAGCGGCTCACCGCCATCGAATGGCGGGCCCATGCCTTGAACTTGCGGCCCTGGCTCGCGCCGTCGAGCACGAGAAAGCGGGTCGGCGGGAAACCGACGTCGCTGCCCCAGGCCAGGGTGAGACCCATGTGCGCCTTCTCGATGAAATCGTCGAGATAGCTTTCCCAGCTATGATCGAAGTTGCTGAAGAACATCAGCCGGCTGCCGTTGTTCACGAACGCCCAGTGGGCGAAGTGAACCGTGCGCATGCTGCCGAGATAACCGTCGGTCGCGAGGATCCGCAGCAACAGGCCGAGGCCGCGATGTCCGGTGCGAAAGAGCGCCGTGCGCAGGATGCCGGGTTTGACCAGCACCACGCTGCCCATGTGATTCTGCGGGATCCAATCCTCGCGTCGCGCCATCTCGCCCAGCAGGCGCTCGTCGACCAGCGGCGCATCCTGCGAAGAATCGCGCCGTTCGAGCCAGCGCAGCCACAGCACGACCAACGGCACGATGAAGAAGACGCCGCTCAACAGGCCGAGCCCGACGACCTTGATCGACAGGCGCACGGAATCGTCGATATCCAGGCCGGTCATCAGCATGGCGACGCCGACGCCGATCACCGAGGCGATGACGATGTAGGCCGCCACGACGACACCCCCCGCGACGATCGTCTTGATCGACAGGCTCGGGAGGACGAGGCGGCGCGTCCGGGCCGGAACGACGCCACCCGGCACGACCGCGCGCCGTCCGGCCAGCAGGATCGCCAGCACGACCATCGCGAGCGCCAAACCGACGACGAACCGGCCGGCGGGTGTCACCTGCGCCAGCGCCATGCCCGGGAAGGAGATACAAAACAGTGCAAAAAAAGCGAAGACCACGAGTTGGCCCCAGTCCGCCAACCGCTCGAGCCAGGAAATCCGGGGCGGCGCAGGCTTCGCCAGCCAAGGAAAGCGGTCGAGCAACTCGCCGCGCAGCTTGCGGTGAATCTCCGCGGCCGTGATGCCGCGATAGGGATTTGGGTCGGTCGGACTGGGTTGCGCCAGCGCCACCCGGGTCGCCAGGAAGAGCTCGCCTTCGGCAAGGATGCGGTCCCGATCGAGGCCGCGATTGCCCTGATGGAAGACGCTGGGACGCAGCGTCCTCTTTTCGAGATAAGGCGCCAGCGGATAGCGCGAAAAGGGCTTGGTGACCGCGTCGTAGGTCGGGCCGTCACCGTCCGCGGGACGCTTGCAGCAGCGCAACATCGGCCGAAGCGGGACGCCGAATGCCGCCTCCATCTGGGCCCAGAAGGGACCCGGCGGCCCGTCGAAATTGGCCTCGATCACGAAGATCGGATCGTAGATCGCGCTCTCGAACACCGACATCGACATGAAATGGAGCGAGGGCACGCCTTGCTTCAAGTCGCTGTACCATTCCGCCGCCCCGGGCGGTTCCTGGTCTTTCTTGAATTCCTCGATGAGATCCGAAAGGCGCCTGGCGCTCTGCGGCTCCACGTCCAAGACAACGGACAGGATCGTCTGCCGCATTCATGCCCCCTGAGTGAGATGCAATTTTGACGAGCAACAAGGGGCAGTCAATCTCTCTCTCCCGCAGGCACGGCGCCAACTGCGAGCCATTGGCATGCTCCGCACGCGTCGCACACACTTTCCGAAGCAGCACAATTTTAGCGCAGCGTGTGGGCATGGGGGGAAGAAATTCTGAGTGGTGGCGGGGAGTCGGACGGCCCGTATCGCATTCGGGCACGCTGCATCCGCACTATTCCGACGCTCTGATGGGCGCGGTGGCGCAGCGGCCAGTGATGACACTGACGGCGCGCGTACCCTAACTACGAGGTCTGCAGCACAGTGGTGACGGAAAGGGCCGCAGTCGCGGAAGCCGCGGGCTGCGACGCGAGCGCTGCGATCACGATGTGATCGCAGCGCGTCAGATCATCTTCAGCGCGTATAGACGGTCGTGGTCGCGGTTGCGGGAGCCGGATCGGTGTAGACGACCGTTCCCGGGGCCACCGGCGTGGCGACAACGGTTGCGGCGGGCGCGGGCTGCTGAACAGTCCGTTCCTCCTTGATGCTGCAGGCGCCCAACGAAGCGACGAGAGCAACGGCGACGATCGGCAGGTACTTCATGGCGAGACTCCCTTGCTGGATTGAATGACCCAAGGCAACGACGGCAATAAGCGGCGGTTGCATGGCGCATTCGCTGCCGTGGGCGGACCGGGCAAATCGCGCGGCAAATGCGGCTCACGCTGCGCTGGCCAAACGACCCATCCACTAGCGAAAAGGTTGCATCGCCTAGCAACCCTCGTGCCGTCTTCGCGTTTCGATTTCCCAACGTTTCGATTTCCCAACGTGGAGATATCTCGATGAATGCCATCATTTATCTTGTCGGCCTGGTCGTGGTCGTCATGTTCATCCTGTCCCTCATCGGCCTTCGTTGAGGGAGCAACCCATGGCCGTCATCCCCCCATCGACCGCTTCGGTCGTCGCCACCGATCCCGTTCGCCCGCATTATCTCGAATGGGGTCCCGTGATCCTGGGCGCGCTCGGCGCCACGGCCATCTCGGTCGTCCTTCTGACCTTCGGCGCAGCGCTGGGTCTCAGCGTCGTCTCGCCCTATCCCTATGCCGGCATCTCGGCCAAGGGGCTTGCCGTCCTCACCGGCACCTATGTTGCCCTGGTCACGGTGGCGAGCTTCGGCGCCGGCGGCTATCTGGCCGGTCGCTTGCGCGCTCCTTGGCCCAAGGCGACGGGTCCTGAGGAAGCCGAGTCGCATTTCCGCGACGGCAGCTATGGCTTCGGCGTCTGGGCGCTCGGCGTGTTGCTGGGATCGGCTCTTGCCGTGTCGGGTGTCGGCGGCGTCCTGAAGGCCGCCGTCCATTCGGGGGCCACCGTCGCGGCGGCGGGCACCGCGGGCGCTGCCTCCAATCCGGCGGCCGGCGCGGCGCTCAATCGCCTGTCGATGGAGCCCACCGACTTCGCCGTCGATCGCGTGTTGGCGCCCGCGCCTGGCGGTGCGGCACCGGCTGGCGCCGCGCCGGCAGCGTCGCGCGCCGACCTGGCCGCGCCGATCACCCGCGCCTTCGCCGCCAACCTCGACAATCCGCAGCTCAACGCGGCGGACCGCACTTACCTGGTGCAACTCGTCACGCAGCAGACCGGCATGTCGCAGGCCGACGCCGAGAAGCGTGTCGACACGGCCTTCTCCGACCTGAAGGCCGCCGAGCAAAAGGCCCGCGATGCAGCCGAGCACGCGCGCAAGGCCACCCTGATCGCCGCGTTCCTGGCGGCCGCGACCCTGGCCATCGGCTGCGCCGCGGCCTGTGGCGCCGCCTCGCTCGGCGGTCGTCATCGCGACGAGAACACCCTGGTCGTGTTCTGGGGTTCACGCCGCTTCTGGTAATCGCATTCCGATCTGATAAAGCGAGGCCCGACTGCGATGGCAGTCGGGCCTTTTACTTTTCTAAGCTCGCATGAAGATCGCCACCTACAACATCAACAACGTCAATCGGCGGCTGCCCAACCTGCTTGACTGGCTCGGGCGCGCCCGGCCCGACGTGGTCTGTCTGCAGGAACTGAAGGCGGCTGACGATGCCTTTCCCGAGGCCGAGTTCGGCCGCGCGGGCTACAGTGCGGTGTGGCGCGGCCAGAAGACCTGGAACGGCGTCGCCATCCTGGCCCGGCGGGCAACGCCCGTGCTCATCCGCAAATCCCTGCCGGGCGATCGCACAGACACGCAAAGCCGATACATCGAGGCGGCGGTCAACGGTCTCGTCATCGGCTGTCTCTACCTGCCCAACGGCAATCCTCGACCGGGACCAAAATTCGCCTACAAACTCGCCTGGTTCCGCCGCCTGCAGGACCACGCCCGAAAGCTCCTGAAAAGCGGCGCGCCGGTCATCCTGGCCGGTGACTACAATGCCGTACCCACCGATTTCGACATCTACTCGATGGCCTCATGGAAGGACGACGCCCTGGTCCAGCCGGAGACCCGCGCCGCCTATCGCAAGCTGCTCGACCAGGGCTGGACGGACGCGCTGCGCACGCTTCATCCCGACAAGCCGATGTATACTTTCTGGGACTACAAGCGGCGGCGCTGGGAGCGCGATGCCGGGCTGCGCATCGATCATCTGCTCCTCGCCCCAGTCCTTAAGCCCCGGTTGAGAAAAGGTGGCGTCGATCGCGCGGTGCGTGGGGCAAAGGGCGCGAGCGATCATGCGCCTGCCTGGATCGACATAAAATGACCGCATTCCCGCGCACGCTGGGCGCATGGGCTGACTTTTCGATCAGCGAGACCGACCGCCCGGGTTGAACAAAATTATTGCACCGATATTGCATCCTTGTGCCCGTGCCAGCGTAACCGATTGATGAGTGGTGTGCCCGATCAGCCTGCACACCGCAAAAAGGGGGTCACGATGACGCTGTTCGTCGAGCAGCGGCCAGCCATGGGACTTGGCCTTTACAGCCTCTTCGCCCGGACCGTGCCGCTCAGCTACCGCAACAAGATCATGCTGGTGGCCTTTCTGGGCACGCATATCCCCCTGCTGGCGCTCGTCGCCTGGTATGCGCTCGTGAGCGCGCCCAGTCTCTCCGAGGCGCTGTGGGTCATCGGCGTTGGCCTGATCGCCACCCTGATCGGAGCAGGCCTCACCCTCGTGGCCCTGAACGAGCTTCTGCAGCCCATCCTGATGACGGCGCGAAGCCTGCGTCGCTATGCCGTCGATCACACCGTCCCCGCTTTGCCAACCGGCTTCACCGACGACGCCGGCACGCTGATGGCCGACACCGTCGAGACGCTGAGCCGGCTCGAGGCCACGTTCAAGCAACTCGCACATCACGACCAGCTCACCGGCTTGCCCAATCGCGAGCACCTTCTGGAGGTGCTGGCACGGCGACTGGCGAGAAGAGAACGGTTGGCATTGTGCATCGTCACGCTGCGCAACTTCGAGGACCTCGCCACGGGCTTCGGCCTGGCCGGCGCCGACGCGGGGCTGCGGCTGCTGGCCGAACGGCTGGTTGGCGCGGCGGGAGCCGGCCAGATGGTGGCGCGGCTGGAGGCCGGCCGCTTCGCCTTCGTGCTGGAAAGCGGCGAGATGGACATGGACCTTATGCTGCCGGTGAAGATCGAGCGCGTGCTGGACGAGCTGCGGCCCGGGCTTAGCTACGGCGAGATGACGCTGCTGCCGGATCTCGCCACTGGCGTGGCCCTGGCGCCGGACGATGCGACGGACGCCGACGCGCTTCTCAATGCCGCCCTGTCAGCGGTGCCGCCGGCCGCCCAGTCGGTGCCGGGCTTCTTCTCGCCCGCCGCCCAGCAGGCGGCGCGCGAGCGACTCCTGATCGAGCACGAGCTGCGCCAGGCTCTGGATCACGACGAGCTGTCGCTGCACTTCCAGCCGGTGATGCGAGCACCGCAGAGTGCCGCGCCGCGGCAGATCGTCGGCGCCGAGGCGTTGGTGCGCTGGAATCATCCGACGCGCGGGTTGGTCATGCCGGGCGTCTTCATGCCGGTTGCCGAGCAGAGCGAACTGATGAACGACATCGGCCGTTGGGTGTTGCGCAATGGCTGCCACCAACTGCGGCTGTGGGACGAGGCCGGGATGCCGGCGCTGCGGCTGGCGGTCAATCTCTCGGCCGCGCAATTCTCCGATCCCCGGCTCAGCCGCAATATCGGCGACGCCCTCGATGCGTACGGGGTCGCGTGGGATCGGCTGGAGGTCGAGATGACCGAGACCGCCGTGATGGGCAATCGCGACAAGGCCGCCCGCGTCTTTCACGACCTGCGGGCGCTCGGCGTAACGGTGGCGATCGACGATTTCGGCACCGGCTATTCGACCATGAGCCAGATCAAGGATCTGCCGTTCGACACGATGAAGATCGACCGGGAATTCGTGCACGGCGTCGACACCTCGCGCGAGAGCCAGGCGATCTGCCGGGCGCTGATCGAACTGGCCAAGGGCCTGGACATCGCCGTGCTCGCCGAGGGCGTCGAAGTCGAGGCCGACTTGAAGCGGATGCAGATGCTCGGCTGCGAGCTGTTCCAGGGCTATTATTTCAGCCGGCCGATGCCCGCCGACAAATTCGCAACCTGGGTTCGCGACAAGGGCGCGCTTGCCGGCAATTGAGCCGTTACCAATCGGAAACTTGATCCCGCACGCCGCAGCGCCATTTTGGCGACAAGAGGTAATCCGATGATCGAACTCAGACCTTTCGACAAGTTGGGCAAGTCCAACCACGGCTGGCTCAATGCCAACTTCCATTTCAGCTTCGCCGAATACCGCGATCCCAAGCGCGTGCACTGGGGGGCGTTGCGCGTGTGGAACAACGACCGCATCGCGCCCAACTCGGGCTTCCCGCCGCATCCCCACCGCGACATGGAGATCGTGACCTACGTCATCAAAGGCGCGATCACGCATCAGGACCATCTCGGCAACCAGGGCCGTACCGAAGCGGGCCAGATCCAGGTGATGAGTGCCGGCGACGGCATCCAGCACGCCGAGTACAACAAGGAGAACGCCGAGACCGAGCTGTTCCAGATCTGGATCCTGCCGAACAAGGAGGGTGTGCCGGCGCGCTGGGAGACGGTCCAGTTTCCCGCCGACGCGCGCGACGGCAAGCTGGCGCCGCTGGCTTCGGGGCGCGGCCATGAAGGCGCGATCCCGCTCTACGCCGACGGCGCGCTCTATGCCGGTACACTCAAGGCAGGCCAGACGATCCGCCAGAAGCTCGACGGCAAGCCCGCCTATCTCGTGCCGGCCAAGGGCAAGATCGAGGTTTTTGGCAGCAACGGCCAGCCGGTCACAGCCAACGCCCGCGACGGCGTCGCCGTGGTCGACCAGGA
>DATHNU010000592.1:0-4360 GCA_035485695.1 Reyranella sp.
ACCAGACATTGCCCTCGGTGTCGCAGCGGATGCCGTCGGCGAAGCCCGGCGTGCCGTCGAAGAACAGGCGCCCGTTCACCGCCTTGCCATCCACGATATCGTAGACGTGCGTGGTCCGGGTGCCGTCCGGCGTGTCGACGACGTAGAGGCGCTTCTCGTCGGGCGAGAAGCAAAGCCCGTTCGGCCGTTCCATGTCGCCGACCGCGATCGTGAGCTCGCCGCTTGCCGGGTGCAGGCGATAGACGCGGTACGGCATTTCCTTGGGCGCCTTGTCGCCCATATAGTTGCCGCGGATGCCGGCGCCGTTGTCGCTGAACCAGATCGAGCCGTCGGATTTCACCACCACGTCGTTCGGCCCGGTGAGCCGCGTGCCCTGGAACGAGGCGGCGAGGACCGTGACGGTGCCGTCGTGCTCGGTGCGGGTCAGCGTCCGGCTGCCGAGCTCGCAGCTGATCAGGCGGCCCTGCCGGTCGCGCGTGTTTCCGTCGGGATGGCCGGCGGGATGGCGAAGGGTCGCTGTAGCGCCGGTGATCTCGTCCCACCGCAGCAGCGCGTCGTTGGGGATATCGGAGAACAGCAGGTAGCGGCCGTCGCCGTACCAGGCCGGCCCCTCGGTGAAGCGAAAGCCGGTGGCGATCCGCTCGATCGCGGCCATGGCCACCACCAGGTGCCGGAAGCGCGGGTCGAGCACGACGATGTCGGGATCAGGATAGCGAATGGGCGCCGACGATTCCCAGCGCGACGGGGCTTGGCTCACTTTCTGTTTCCTCCTGCTTTGCCGGGCGAAGTGGACACCGATGTTCGATTATTTGCAAAGAACCGCGATGCGAACGGCGGCCCTCCTATGGTGAGGCTCCGGAGGGCAGGATGCAGACGGAAAAGACGGAGGGACGCCATGCCGATGCCGGCCGAAACCGATACGACGAGTCCCAAGCATCTGCGCGACAAGTACGCCATCGTCGGTGTCGGCGAGACGACTTATACGCGCGGCTCCGGGAAGACGACGCGCGCCCTCGGCACCTGGGCCGTGCGCAACGCCATCGAGGATGCCGGACTGAAGCCGTCCGATGTCGATGGCATGCTGTCCTACCAGTCAGGCGATTCGACCTTCGCGACGTTCATCGCCGGCGACCTGGGCATCCGGCTCAATTTCTATATGGACGTCTTTGGCGGCGGGTCCTCGACCGAGGCGCTGGTCGGCATGGCGATGGGCCTGATCGAGGCCGGCATGTGCAGGACCGTCGCGATCTTCCGCGCCATGAACGGCTATTCCCAGGTCCGCATCGGCGGCACCGGTGCGCGCGCTGTGGCGCCGGTGTCGGGCGACATGCTGCACAGCCGCGCCTATGGCTGGCAGAGCGCGGGCCAGATGTTCAGCCCGAGCTTCATGCGCCACATGTACGATTACGGCACACGGCCCGAGCAGGTGGCCGCCGTCAAGGCGATCCACAGCGAGCATGCGTCGAACAATCCCAAGGCCTTGTACAAGGAGCGGGTCAGCGTAGCCGAGGTGCTGGCGAGCCGCATCATCTGCAAGCCGCTGCATCTGCTGGACTGCTGCGTCGAGACCGACAACGGCACGGCGCTGGTGGTGACCAGCGCGGATCGGGCGCGCGACTGCCGGCATCCGCGCGCGCTGATCCGCGGCGTCGTCGGCCGCTGCAGCAAGCCGCGCATGGACATGCACTACCAGCACGGGCCCGTCTCGACCGTCGCCGGGCACTACGCCCGCGAGATCCTGTGGCCCAACGCCGGGGTCGCGCCGGAAGATATCGACGTCACCGGCTCGTACGATGCCTTCACCTTCACCACGATGCTGCAGCTCGAGGATTACGGCTTCTGTAAGAAGGGCGAGGGCGGGAACTATGTGAGCGACGGCACGATCCGCCTGGGCGGACGGCGTCCCAACAACACGAGCGGCGGTCACCTCTGCGAGGGTTATACGCACGGGCTCAACATGGTGATCGAGAACGTGCGCCAGCTGCGCCACGACGCCGACGATTCCTGCCCGGTGGGGCCGGACGGCAAGCGCCAGCACACCTACGACTATCGCGAGGGCGGATGCCGGCAGGTCCGAAGGTGCGAGCTCACCGCCAACATGGGCTGGGCGAATCCTGGCACGGGCTCGGCCATGGTCATGCGGCGCGACTGAGAGAGGGGACAGTACGATGGGAATCCAAGCCACCTATCTCGGCATGCCGCTCGACATCAACGATCTCGATGTCGAGAACCTGGCGTTCTTCAAGCATTGCGCCGCGCACGACTTCCATTTGCAGAAATGCGGGGCCTGCGGCCTGCTGCGCTACCCGCCGACCACGGCCTGCCCGTGGTGCGCCAGCCCGAAGTCGGAGTGGGTCGCCGTCGAGGGACGCGGCGCCGTCCACTCCTACAGCGAAGTGCATCATGCCATTCAGCCGGCCTTCAAAAGCCATTCCCCCTATCTTATCCTGCTGGTCGACCTCGATACCCAGAAAGGCCGGCCCACCGAGCAGGAGGCCTTGCGCGTCGTCGGCAACCTCGCGACGCCGGATGGCCAGCTGGCGCCCCCCGAGATGGTGCGCCGTGTCGGCATCGGCACGCGCGTTCGCATGGTCTTTGCCGACGTGACGGCGGGCCTGGCGCTGCCCCAATGGACCATCGACGAGGGGGCCACGCAGCCCGACAGGCCGTGGCGTTATCCGCAGGAGTGAGGGATTGGTCTCGGCCGCGCGCGCTGTGCTAGGCTGCCTGCTGGTCCGGCATGGAGGAGACACCTTATGAGCGATACCATAAGCTTGGCGCGGCGCGCCGATGCGCTGGAAGCCAAGATGGCGCAGGAACTCGATTACCTCGTCATCAAGTCGCGCCTACATATGCTGGCCGAGGGCGATCTTGGTTCGCCGCCCAATGCCGGCGCCCTGATGAAAGCCAATCCGAACGCGCGCGTGCTGATGGGCGACGACCCGCGCCTGCCGGCGATGCCGGAAAAGCCGACCCTGATCGACTTCTTCAGGCATCGTTTCGGCCCGTCCATGCACCTCCTGCAAAGCGCCCGGCACGCGGTGACCGCCGGCCTGCCCGAGAAGATGGTGCTGGCCTGCCTGCTGCACGACATCGCCGTGGTCGGCTTCATCCGCGGCGACCACGGCTATTGGGGCGCCCAGCTGATCGAGCCCTATGTCGACGAGGAAGTGACCTGGGCGATCCGCGCCCACCAGGTGCTGCGCTTCTATCCCGACGAATCTGTCGGCTATGAATATCCGCAGGCCTACGTCGCCCTGTTCGGCGAGAACTACCAACTCGATTCCTACATCCAAGAGGATTACAAGCGGATGCGGGATCACAAATGGTACATGTCGGGGCGGCAGATCACCCTGCACGACATCTACTCGTTCGATCCCAACCTGCATGTCGAGCTCGACGAGTTCACCGACATCATCGGCCGCAACTTCCGCCAGCCCGAACAGGGCCTGGGCTTCGACAACAGTCCGGTCGCCCATATGTGGCGGGCGATCATCCGCCCGGCGAAGTATCTGTAGCGCATAGCGCTGGGCGATCGAAGGGAAGGGGATTCGAATGGCGCAGAAATCCAAGGACCGGCGTTCCGTGGAGGCTCTGGCAGCCCTGCTGCCGGCGGGTGTAGTGGGCCTGTCCATGGGCCTTGCCGCCGCCGACGCGAGCGCATCGACAGCGGTCAGCGACGCGCCGACCGCAGGCAAGTCCGTCGCCGCCCGCCTCGAGGCCATCCGCGGCTCTGTGTCCGAAGCCTGGAAGCAGGCGCAAGAAAAGTCCGAACCCTATGTCGGGGTCGACGCCGAGACGAAACTCGCCTGGTGGGGCAATGGCGGCTGGCGTAACGGCGGCTGGCACAACTGGGGCAATGGCGGCTGGCACAATGGCGGCTGGAACAATTGGGGCAATGGCGGCTGGAACAACTGGGGGAACGGCGGCCTGATCGGCGGCCTTCTCTCGCCTCTGTTCGGCAATCCCTGGGGCAACGGCTGGCGCAACTGGTAGCGCTGACGACGCCTCTTATTTGCCTCCCCCGTTACGGGCAGGGCTATCGCACGTGATGGATGCAAAGATTTCCGTCGTCTCGACCAAGGCCCGAAGGGCTGCGCGGAGAGACCTTCTGTCCCCGATTAGCTGCTTATCGTTGAAGCAAGGTCTCTCCGCTCGGGCCTGCGGCCCTCGGTCGAGACGACGGAAATTGGCACATTCGATAGCTCTGCCCGTAAGACGGGGGAGGCTAAAAGCAATCAGGCCGTCTTGCTCCGGATGAAGCTGCCGATCTCGAGGCAGCCGTCCCGCCCTTCCGAGAGGATGGGCGCGAAGAGCGGGAAGACGTGCAGCATGTTCGGCCAGATCGCCAAGCGTACAT
>DATHNU010000593.1:0-2031 GCA_035485695.1 Reyranella sp.
CAGCCGGATCACCTCCTTGGAATCGCCGCTGATATGAGCTTCCGGCACCCAGCGGCGCATCATCAATCCGATGGCGATGCTGGACAAAATCAGTCCAAAGGCGATCAAGCCGACGGCAACAGCACTCAATCTCGTCTCCCCGATTTGTTCACACGCTCTCACGCTTTCTCGACCGCGCCACTATAGACTAACCCTCACGAGATGCCTGCCGAGCAAAATTCCTACGCCCAGGTCCCCGCGGACTATTTCGCCAATCGAGGATTGCGTCGCTATGCCGGCGTCGCCTCGCTGTGGGCGCTGGGCGTCGGCGCCGTCATCTCCGGCCACTACTCGGGCTGGAACCTCGGCCTGCTGGCCGGCGGCTGGGGCGGCCTCGCGCTCGCCGCTCTGGTGATCGCCGTCATGTATCTCGGCTTGGTATTCTGCATCGCCGAGATGGGCGCGGCGCTGCCGCACACCGGCGGCGCCTATTCCTTCGCCCGCGCCTCGATGGGCCCGTGGGGCGGCTTCATCACCGGCCTGTGCGAGAACGTCGAATACGTGCTGACGCCCGCCGTCGTCGTCTCCTTCCTCGCTACCTATCTGGCCGCCGTATTCGATACGCCGACGGCCTGGCTGCCGGCCTACTGGATCGCAGGCTATGCGGTGTTCGTCGGACTGAACGTGCAGGGCGTCGAGCTGTCCTTCCGGGTCACCGTGATCGTGACCCTGGCGGCGCTCGCCTGCCTCGCGGTGTTCTGGATCTCCGCGCTGCCCGCGGCCGAGTTCAAGCGCTTCGCCCTCAATATCGGCGCCGCTCCCGACGGCACCGCCATCGAGCTGCCCAACGGCGACGGCCCGCTGCTGCCGTTCGGCATCAAGGGCGCGTTCGCCGCCCTGCCCTTTGCGGTCTGGCTGTTCCTCGCCATCGAGCAGCTCCCGCTGGCCGCCGAGGAATCCGTGGATCCCAGCCGCGACATGCCGCGCGGCATCATCGCGGGGCTGCTCACTCTTTTCGTCTCCGCCGGCCTGATCCTGTGGCTCAATCCCTCGGTCGCGCCGGGCAGTTTCAAGCTCGCCGTCTCGGGCGAGCCCCTGCTCGACGGCTTTCGCGCCACTTTTGGCGAGGGCCTGGCCAAGACGCTGGCGCTGGTTGCCTGCGTCGGGCTGATCGCTTCCTTCCACACCATCCTGTTCGCCAAGGGACGGCAGATCTATTCGCTGTCGCGCGCCGGCTACTTCCCGCGCTTCCTGTCGATCACCCATCCGCGCCACAAGACCCCCTACGTCGCCTTGCTGGCGGGCTCGGTGGTGGCGCTCGCGATCATGTTCGGGCTGTGGTTCGGCATGGGCGCCGAGAAGGGCAGTATCGCCATCGAGGGCGTATTGCTCAACATGGCGGTGGCGGGCGCCATGTTGTCCTACCTCCTGCAGGCCGTAAGCTTCATCGTGCTCAGGATGCGCCGGCCCCGCCTCGCGCGTCCCTACCGCTCGCCGCTCAGCGTCGCCGGCGCTATCCTCACCCTGGTCGTCGCCAGCGTCACGCTTGCCTTCCAGCTCGTCGACCCGTTGTTCGCCACCGGGGTCACCTGGGTCGGCGTGTGGTTCACGCTCGGCATCATCTGGTTCGCGCTGGTCGGCCAGAATCGCCTGGTGCTGGCGCCGGAAGAGGCCTTCGCGATCGGTGCGTCAGAGTCCGACTGAAGCGGCGACCTGGGCTTCGCGGTCGCGCTCTTCGAGCGAACGCGCGACCTGCTTGCGGAAGCGATCGAGGTCTGCCCCGCGCAGCGGTGCGGCCTTGAGCTCGGGATGAGTGATGGGATTGACCGGCCTGCCATCGATCTGCAGCTCGAAGTGCAAGTGGGCGCCGGTCGAACGGCCGGTGCTGCCGACAAAGCCGATAAGCTCGCCGCGCACCACCGCTTCGCCCGGCTCGATGCCCGGTGCGAAAGCCGAGAGATGGCCGTAGACCGTGGCAAGCTTGCCGCCATGCTCGATGCGGATCCAGTTGCCGTAGCGGCCGTTGGGCGCCGCGCCCACCACCACGCCGTC
>DATHNU010000594.1:0-2032 GCA_035485695.1 Reyranella sp.
GCCGATCTCGAACACCTCGATCTGCCTGAGGCGTCGTTCGACCTCGCCTACAGCTCGCTGGCGCTGCACTACGTCGAGCACCTGGACGCCCTGCTTGGCCATGTTCACCGGGCACTGAAGCCGGGCGCGCTGCTGGTCTTCTCCGCCGAACACCCGATCTACACGGCGCCCTCGCAACCCGGCTGGGCGACCGATGCGGACGGTCGCAAGATCTGGCCGGTCGACGGATACCTGGTGGAAGGGCCGCGCACCACCGATTGGCTGGCCAAGGGCGTCATCAAGCAGCACCGTACCATCGGGACGTATCTGGGCCTGTTGCTCCGCCTTGGCTTCACGCTGACCCATGTCGAGGAATGGGGCCCGACCGACGCGCAGATCGCGGTCCGGCCGGCACTTGCCGTCGAGCGGGAACGGCCGCCCTTCCTGCTGGTGGCGGCCCGGCGTTAGCGCTGGGCGGCACTTGCCCAGTATCGTGACGGTATGCGACCAAGGAGACTCGACCCAGAAGGATCGATCATGCCCGACAGCGCCCCCGTCCAAGGCACACTGATGCAAGGCAAGCGTGGCCTGATCATGGGGGTTACCAACGACCGCTCGCTCGGCTGGGGTATCGCCAACGCCTGTGCGGCACAGGGGGCGGAACTCGCCTTCACCTACCAGGTGGAGGCACTTGGGCGCCGGGTGCGCCCGCTCGCAGCCTCGCTCGGCGCCGAGGATCGCCTGTTCATGTGCGATGTGGGTGACGAGGCCAGCCTCGACGCGGCGTTCGCAGCGCTGCGCGAGCAGTGGGATGGGCTGGACTTCCTGGTCCACGCCATCGCATTCGCGGACAAGACCTACCTGCGCGGCCGCTACCTCGACACGCCGCGGGCCGCCTTCGCGCAGGCGCTGGACATCTCCTGCTACTCGTTCGTCGCCGTTGCGCAACGTGCTGTGCCGATGATGCGCCCCGGCGGCAGCCTGCTGACGCTGACTTACGTCGGCGCCGAACGCTGGACGCCACACTACAACGTGATGGGTGTGGCGAAGGCGGCGCTGGAGGCGTCGGTGCGCTATTTGGCCGCCGACCTGGGCGGCGCGGGTATCAGGGTGAACGCGATCAGCGCAGGGCCGATACGCACGTTGGCCTCGGCGGGCATTGGCGACTTCCACTACATCCTGCGCTGGAACCAGTTGAACTCGCCGATGCAGCGGAACGTCACGATCGGCGATGTGGGGGGCGCGGGCGTCTACCTGCTGTCGGACCTCTCGGGCGGCGTCACCGGCGAGGTGCATCACGTCGACTGCGGCTACCATATTGTCGGTATGAAGAACCCGGCCGCCCCGGACATCAGCATCGTCGAGGGGTAGGGCCCGATGAGCGATCTCTACGACGAGGACATCCTGCTGTGGAGCGAGCGCCAGGGCACCCTGCTGCGTCGCATCGCCGCCGGCGAGCCGGTGAATGAACGACCGGACTGGGCCAACATCATCGAGGAGGTCGAGAGCGTGGGACGCGAGCAACTGCACGCGGTCGAGTCGCTCCTGCTCCAGGCACTCCTGCACATGCTCAAAGCGGAGGGCTGGCCCAATGCCCGAGACGTCGAGAACTGGTTGGCTGACGCACGTGGGTTTCGTGTCCAGGCGCGGCGGCGGTTCGCCCCGTCGATGCGCCAGAAGATCGACCTTGCCGGCATCTATGCAGACGCGTTGAGCGCGCTGCCGACCCGAATGGACGATCAGCCGGCGCAGCCACTCTCGCCAACCTGTCCGATGACGCTGGACGAGCTGCTGGGCATTTGAAGCGATGAGGATCAGCCGGATCTATGCGGATGCTGATGGTGGCTCGCACTTTGCGGATGGCGCGCCTCCGGTCGCGGACCTTCGGCTGTTTCCGCAGATGCCGCTGTTTCAGGTCACGCGGCTTGTGGGCGCCAATCCGGTGAAGCTGTTCTCGGTGCCGGCCGACGTGAGCGTGGCCGAGTTGCACACGGCGCCGGAACGGCAGCTTGCCGTGTCGCTCAACGGTTGGGTCGAATACGAGACGACGGAC
>DATHNU010000595.1:0-7103 GCA_035485695.1 Reyranella sp.
GCGCACCGCCACGAAGGCGCGGCCGATGCGGCTGCGCACGAGGTTGAGCGTCGCCACGATGGCGAGGACGGCAAAAAACAGCAGGAAGAAATAAAGGCTGCCCTGGGTGTTGAAGCTGACGCCGAACAGGCTGGGCCGCGCAACCTCGATCGAGGCCTGGGCGCCGCCCGAGATCGCCGGCACGTGGTTGATGGTCCATTCGATGATGAGCTGGCCGGCCAGGGTGGCGATCGCGAGATAGAGCCCCTTGATGCGCAGGCTGGGCATGCCGACGACCACGCCGATCAGCGCCGCCATCAGCCCACCGGCCGGCAGGGTGAGCCAGAACGGCAGGCCAAGCCGCACCGCCAGGTTGGCCGCGGTATAGGCGCCGACCGACATGAAGGCGCCGTGGCCGATCGAGATCTGGCCGGTATAGCCCACCAGGATGTTGAGCCCCAGCGCCCCCACGATGGCGATGAAGATCAGGTTAAGGATCGAGAGGTAGTATTCGTGCACGGTGAGCGGGATGATCACCACGAAGAGCAGCGACAGTGCGATCACCGTCCATTTGGCGATGGGCAGCGGATAGAGCGCCATGTCGGCGCCGTAGGTCGTCTTGAAGATCCCGGCCTCGCGATGGAACATCGCTACACCCGCCCAAGGCTGGGGGCGCGCCACTCCAGTGGCGCGTCATGTCTTGCTGGAGCGCGGACCTCCAGGTCCGCATCATGATCATGAGCGGACCTGGAGGTCCGCGCTCCCAGACGCGCCACTAGAGTGGCGCGCCCCCAGCAAAGAGAAAGGTGCCGCTGCATCGCTACACCCGCTCGATCTGGCGGCGGCCGAAGATGCCGTAAGGCCTGATCATCAGCACCAGGATCATCAGCACGTAAGGCGCGAAGTCCTTGGTGCCGCCACCGACATAGGGGTCGAGGTAGCCGGCGGCGAGGCTTTCGACGATGCCGATGATCAGCCCGCCGACCAGCGCCCCGCCCACCGAATCGAGGCCGCCCAGGATCACCACCGGAAAGACTTTCAGCCCGACCAGGGCGAGCTGGACGTCGACGCCCAGCATGCTGCCCCAGACGATGCCGCCCAGCGCCGATACGACGCCCGCCATCGCCCAGGCGTAGGCGAAATAGCGCTCGACGTTGATGCCCATCGCCTGCGCCACCTGCTGGTTGTCGGCGACGGCGCGCATGGCAACGCCCATGCGGCTCTTCTTGAAGAACCAGCTGAAGCCCAGGAAAAACACGATGGCCACGACCGCGCCCAGTACCTGGATGGGCGGCAGGCTGGCCGGCCCCAGCGTGATCGGCTCGTCGCCGATCGGCAGCGACAGCGCGCGGGTCTCGCTGCCGAAGATCACCGGCCCCAGCCCGCGCAGCACGGCGGCGAGGCCGATGGTCGCCATGATCACGGCCACGACCGGCCGGCCCAGCAGCGGTCGCAGCACGATCCTCTCCAGGCCGAAGCCGAAGGCGATCATCACCGCCAGCACGATGACGACGGCGGCGACCAGCGGCATGCCCTCGAAGCCCAGCGTGACGGCCACGATCAGCCCGGCCAGCATGACGAACTCGCCCTGCGCGAAGTTGATGGCGTCGGTCGCCTTGTAGACCAGCACGAATCCCAGGGCGATCAGCGAGTACATCAGCCCGATCGAGGCGCCATTCAGGACCAGCGCCAGGAGGAATTCGAGATCTTCGGACATCAGAGGTCTTTCCCGCTCGGGGCGCGCCACTCCAGTGGCGCGTCATGATCTTCCGAACCGCGGGCGCCTGTCCTGAGCGAAGCCGAAGGATCCCGCCCGCTCATGAGGCACGCGAAACGCACGCGGTCCGCTTGAACATGAAAAGACGCGCCACTGGAGTGGCGCGCCCCCAGCGAAGGCGCCCTCACGCCGCCCTCCGCGCCGGTTCGGCCGCCACCTTGCCGTGGATCGCGATCGTCGAGTTGAGCGTCGACTTGCGGCCGTCCTCGAAGGTGATCTCCAGAGTGACATCGGCCTGCGACTTGCCGCCATAAAACGCCTCGATGACGCTGGCGTACTTCTCGGCCACGAAACGCCGGCGCACCTTGCGGGTGCGCGTCATCTCCGCATCGTCGGCTTCCAGCTCCTTGTTGAGCAGCAGGTAGCGTTTGACCTGCTGCATGTCGGGCAGGCTGGCGTTCGCCTTGGCGATCTCCGCGCCGATCAGGTCCGCGACTTCCGACTTGCCGCTGAGGTCCACATAACTCGTATAGACCAGGCCCTGCTTCTCGGCCCATGTGCCTACCGTCTGCATGTCGATCGCGATCATGGCGGCGACGAACGGCCGCTGATCGCCGAAAGCCACGGCTTCGCGGATGAACGGGCTGAACTTCAGCTTGTTCTCGATGAATTGCGGCGCGAAGGCCGAGCCGTCGGCCAGTTTGCCGACATCCTTGGCGCGATCGATGATGACCAGCTGGCCCTGTTTGTCGAAGAAGCCGGCATCGCCGGTCTTCAACCAGCCGTCGGCGGTCAGAGTCTCGCGTGTCACCTCTTCCTGCTTGAAGTAGCCCTGGAAGACATTGCAGCCTTTCAGCAGGACCTCGCCGCGGTCGTCGATCCTGATCTCGATGCGCGGGATCGGCCGGCCGACCGTATTGGGATTGGCCTCGGCATCGGCCTGGCAGGCGATCATCGCCGACGCCTCGGTGGCGCCGTAGACCTGTTTCAGGTTGATGCCGAAAGAGCGGAAGAAACGATAGGTGTCGGGTCCCAGCGGCGCGCCGCCGGTGTAGCACCAGCGCGCCTTGCTGAGGCCGAGCTGGTCGCGCACCGGGCCGTAAACCAGCAACTCGCCCAGCGCGAGGCCGGCGCGGTCGACCAGCGACAGGTCCCTGCCGTCGCTGCGCTTCAGCTCGCAGCGCTCGGCGAGGCTGCGGAAATGCTCGAAGATGCGGCGCTTGAAGGGCGAGGCGTCGCTGCCTTTGATCTGCATCAGCGTCAGCATGTTCTCCCAGATGCGCGGCGGCGCCAGCATGGCGTCGGGACCCAGCTCGCGCAGGTCACGCTGCACCGTCTCGGGATTCTCCGGACAGTTGGCGGTCAGGCGCGCCACCAGCGCCATGCCCAGCGTAAAGGCGGCATCGCCGACCCAGGCCATCGGCAGATACGACAGCCAGTTGTCGCCGGCCTTGACATCGTTCACTTCCACGAACGCCTCGGCCGTGGCGATCATGTTGCGATGACTGAGCATCACCCCCTTGGGGCTGCCCGTAGTGCCCGAGGTGTAGGCGATCATCACCGTGTCGTCGGCGGCGCCCTTGGCGAGTTCGGCGGTGTAGAAGTCCGGGTTGGCTTGGCCGAACTTTCGCCCCTCCTCCAGCACGCTCTCGAAGGAACGCAGGATCGGATCGTTGTAGAACGACAGGCCGCGCGGATCGTCGAAGACGATCCAGCGCAGCTTCGGCAGCTTCGCCTTCAACGACAGCGCCTTGTCGACCTGTTCCTGGTCCTCGGCCACGATCACCGATGTCTCCGCATGGTCCAGCACATAGACCAGCTCGGAGGCGATCGAATCCTGGTAAACCGGCACCGAGATGCCGCCCAGCACCTGGGCCGAGAGCTGCGCGAAATAGAGCTGCGGGCGGTTGTCGCCCACCACGGAAAGCTTGTCGCCGCGCCGGAAGCCCAGCGCCGCCAGGCCCAGCGCGAAGTCGCGTACATTGTCGCGATAGCCGGTCCAGCTGTAGGTCTGCCAGACGCCGCGCGTCTTTTCGCGGATGCCGGCGCCCTTGGGATCTTCCTCGGCGTTGCGCTGCAGCAGCTTGGGCAGCGTCGAGGTCTTGGCCTGGTCGACCAGGTTCATGCCCGTCCTCCTCTCTTGCCGGCGCCGAGATAGGCCTCGATGACCGCGGGGTCGCGCTGGACCTCCTCGGGTGTACCGGCGGCAATGCGCCGACCGCGGTCGAGGACGACCACCTGGTCGGAGATATCCATGACCACGCCCATGTCATGCTCGATCAGCACGACGGTGACGCCGCGTTCCTGGTTCACGTCCAGGACGTAGCGCGCCATATCTTCCTTCTCGTCCTGGTTCATGCCGCCCATCGGCTCGTCGAGCAGCAGCAGCTTGGGCTCGAGCGCCAGCGCGCGGCCGAGTTCCACCCTTTTGCGCAGGCCGTAGGCCAGCGAGGCCGTCGTCTGCTTGCGCAGGTCCTGGAGCTTCAGGAACTCTATGATCTCCTCGATCGCCTCGCGGTGGGCGATATCTTCCCTCTGCGCCATGCCCCAGTAGACGACACTGGCCAGTACGCCCGCCTTCATGCGGACGTGGCGGCCGAGCATAAGGTTGTCGAGGACGGTGAGTCCGCTGAACAGGGCGATGTTCTGGAAAGTGCGCGCGATGCCGAGGGCGGCGATGTCGCTCGGCTTCTTCTGGGTGATGTCCCCGCCTTCGAGGAGGATGCGGCCGCTGTCGGGCTTGTAGAAGCCCGAGATCATGTTCAGAAGCGAGGTCTTGCCGGCGCCGTTGGGGCCGATGATGGACAGGATGCTGCCGCGCGGCACATCGAGCGACACGTCCTGGACGGCCGTCACGCCGCCGAATCGCTTGGATACGCTCTCGACCACAAGCTGGTTGTCGCCCTCTCGCGCAGTCACGCGCTGGGCGGACGCCCCCACCATGAACCCTCCCTAAACTACAGGCTCATATTCCTTATTTGTTGGCATCATCATGCAGGCTCCGGTGGGCGAAGGCAACAAATCTGCCTAAGCTTGGGCCATCATCCGGGAGATCACGACATGCCGCGCCACATCGTTTGCCTTACTTTCGACCATGATCATCTGTCTGGCTTCATTGCACGGGGTCTGACTTCGCCCACCGTGATATCGCGCGGCGAGTATGACGTCGTGGTCATCCCCCGCCTCGTGGCTCTGCTGGCGCGCTATGACATCAAGGCGACCTTCTTCACGCCCGGCCACACGATCGACAGCACGCCGGCGGCGGTGACGCCTTACGTCGAGGCCGGCCACGAGCTCGCCCATCACGGCTGGACGCACCGCCTGCCCGTCTCCTTGTCGCGCGAGGAGGAAGAAGAGGAGATCGTGCGCGGCAACGACTCGATCAAGAAGATCAGCGGCCGCACCGCGCGCGGCTACCGCTCGCCAGCCTGGGATCTCTCGCCCCATTCGATCGAGCTGCTGCTGAAGCACGGCATCAAGTACGACAGCTCGCTGATGGGCCACGACTACGACTGCTACTACGCCCGTCAGGGCGACGTGGCGGAGCTTTTAACGCCGTTCGTGCGCGGCCGCGAGACCAACCTGGTCGAAATGCCGATCAGCTGGTCGCTCGACGACTTCCCGCACTTCGAATACATGCGCCTGCCCAACGGCTCGGTCATGCCGGGCCTGATGAACGCCACCAACGTGCTGGAGAACTTCGTCGACGACTACACCTACATGACACGCGTGCAGCCTGACTTCGGCATTTTAACCTACACCTTCCATCCGCACGTAATCGGTCGCGGCCATCGCATGATGATGCTGGAGCGACTCATCCAGAAACTGATGGAGGACGGCGCCGTGTTCATGACCATGGAAGCCGCCATGGGCGAGTGGCTGGCGCGGCGGCAGGCGGGACGGAAGCAGGCGGCGGAATAACCGTTACACGCCCGCAACACTGTCATCCTGAACCCAGCGAAGGGTCTCATGATCGACGCCATGAGACCCTTCGCTGGGTTCAGGATGACAATTGTTCCCTGGTCAGCCGGATCGCCCGGCAGATGGTGACCATCTTGCCAATGGCGTGATCGACGAAGGCTGAAACGCCGATCTCGATCCTGTCCGCCAATGCCGGTCGCTCCACCGAAATGGCGCGCGCCAGCACACGCGCCCGTTCGGCTGCGGCCGCGCGATTGGCCGAGATGGCGCGATCGAGCGAGCCTTCGGCCTGGACCGGCGCCAGCACCGCCTCGATGCGCTGCAGAAAATCCGGTGCGTGCGCGAGATGTCGGTACATGCTGGCAAGGATCAGCGGCTGCGGCCGATCGCCGAAATGATTGAGCCTCAGGACGCGTTGCCAGGTATCGGCCGGCACGTCCGCCTCCGAGGCAAGCTTCGGCAAAATCACGTCCGGCGCTGGCAGCCGCGGCCCCTGCTCCGGCATGCCCTCCGTCGCCGCCTCGCCGTGCAACCAGGCCACCAAAGCGCCTAGCGCAAAGAGATTGATCGTGTTCGAATGGTCGTAGCTCGCCAGCACCGCATCGACGATGGCCGGTTCTTCGCCGGCGAGCGAGCCCAGCGTCGGCAGGATCATGACCTCGCGAAAGCGGACGGCCGCAGTATCGGCCATGCCCAAAAGATAGAGCGGCCTCACCGCACCCCAAGCCCAGGGCAGCGCACCGTCCAAGGTGGCGAGGTGACGCCACACCAGGTTGACCACGCGCACGCCCACGGTGGCGCGGATGTCGGCAAAAAGCGCGGCCGTCTCGCCCGTCGCCTCGGCTTCGTCGACGGCGGGAAACCGATCGCTCACCCGGTCAGCGGCCCTTGAACTGCGGCCTGCGCTTTTCCATGAAGGCGCGGCGGCCCTCGATGTAGTCCTCGGATGCGAAGCATTCCTTCACCAGCGCGCTGGTGCGGCCGAAGTCGGGTTTGCCGTCTAGCCGCGTCAGCTCCTCGACGGTACGTTTGGCTGCATGCATGGTGAGCGGCGCGTTCTCGCCGATCAGCTTGCAGTAGTTATCGACGTAGGCGTCGAGTTCGGCATCCGGGACGACCCGGTTGATCAGGCCCATGCCCAGCGCCTCCTGGGCGCTGAACATGCGGCCGGTAAAGAAGATCTCCTTGGCGTAGGCCGGCCCGACCACGTCCATGAGCGTCTTGATGCCGGCCGCCCGGTAGCCAAGACCGAGCCGGGCTGCAGGCACGCCGAACTTGCAGTTGTCCGAGGCGATGCGGATGTCGCAGGTGAGCGACACGGCGACCCCGCCGCCGACGCAAAAGCCGCGGATGCGGGCGATGGTCGGCTTGGAGCACTTGGCTAGACGAGCGTTGGCGACCTCGCCGATCTTGTCGTAGTGGGCGATCTGCTCGGGCGTCGAGCGCGCCTTCTCGAACTCCGAGATGTCGGCGCCCGACACGAAGG
>DATHNU010000596.1:0-2212 GCA_035485695.1 Reyranella sp.
GGCACCAACAATTGCCGGCTTCTGGTGGCACGGGCGTCGGTCGACGGCTACGAGGTCATCGACGCCTATTCCCGGCCGGTCCGGCTGGGGGAGGGAGTGGCGTTGAACGGCACTCTGTGCGGCGACGCCATCGAGCGCACGCTGAACGCGCTCAGCATTTGTGCGGCCAAAATCGGCCGCAACGGGGTGACCCGCGCCCGCCACATCGCCACCGAAGCCTGCCGCCGCGCCTGCAACGGCGAGGACTTTTTGGCCCTGGTGAAGGACCGCACCGGCCTTAGCCTCGAAGTCATCCCGCCCTCCGAGGAGGCGCGGCTGGCGCTGGCGAGCTGCGAGAACCTGCTCGATCCGGAGATCCCGTTCGGCCTCCTGATCGATATCGGCGGCGGCTCGACCGAGGTGAGCTGGATCCGCGTGTCGCGCCGCGACGACCGCCAGGGCGGCGTCGAGACCCAGCTGCTGGACATGACGTCGGTGCCGTGGGGCGTCGTCACCCTCACCGAATCCTGTGTCAAGAGCCAGCCGCGCGAGCAGCCGGTGACGCGCGCCTGCTACGACGACATGGTCGAGCGCATCCGCGCCGACCTCCGCCCGTTCTGCCTCAAGCACGGCATCGGTCCCGCCATCGCCCGCGGCGAGGTGCAGATGATCGGCGCCTCGGGCACGGTAACCACCGTGAGCGCCCATCATCTCGGCCTCAAGCGCTACAACCGCACCCTGGTCGACGGCTCGCGCATCGGCCGCGAGTCGATCCTGCGCATCTGCGACCAGCTCTCCGTCATGTCGGTGATCGAGCTCACCGACCTGCCGTGCATCGGCAACGATCGCGCCGACCTCGCCCTGGCCGGCGGCGCCATCCTCGAGGCGGTGTGCCGGCAATGGCACGCGCCCATGGTGCGCGTCGCCGATCGCGGCCTGCGCGAGGGCGTGCTGATGGACCTGATGCGCCAGGCCGATCGCGAGGCCGATCCGTTCTGCCGGCCCGGGACATAGCTCATGGCCAAAGGGAAGGGGAGTGTGCCGCCCACGAGCAAACCAAGTGGCCGGCGCGCCACGGTGCGCGTGAAGACGGCCAAGGGGCGCACGACCTCGTCGCAGCGCTGGCTGCAGCGCCAGCTCAACGATCCCTATGTCGCCGAGGCCAAGAAGCGCGGCTACCGCTCGCGCGCCGCCTTCAAGCTGCTGCAGATCGACGACCAGTTCCATTTTCTCAAGGTGGGCGCCCGCGTGGTCGATCTCGGCGCCG
Organism: Reyranella sp.; assembly: GCA_035485695.1. Lineage (GTDB taxonomy): Bacteria > Pseudomonadota > Alphaproteobacteria > Reyranellales > Reyranellaceae > Reyranella. Next base: position 1,247 of record DATHNU010000596.1, read on the forward strand.
CCCCGGGCGGCTGGACCCAGGTCGCCGTCGAGCGGGTCAAGCCCGAGCGCGGCCACGGCATCGTGATCGGCATCGACATCACGCCGGTCGAGCCGATCGCCGGCGCCACCGTGCTGGCCAAGGATTTTTATGACGAGGACGCGCCCGCACTCTTGACCGATCTGCTGGCCGGCCCGGCCGACGTGGTGCTGAGCGACATGGCGGCCTCGGCGACCGGCGACACGCAGACCGATCACCTGCGCATCATGGGCCTGGCCGAAGCCGCGCACGACTTCGCCTGCCAGGTGCTGAAACCCGGCGGCACCTTCGTCGCCAAGGTGCTGCGCGGCGGCACCGAGCGAACCTTGCTCGACCGGCTGAAGCACGACTTCGCCAAGGTCCGCCACACAAAACCGGAAGCGAGCCGCGCCGATTCGGCGGAAATGTATGTCGTCGGGACGGGCTTTCGCGGCTAAGTTCGCCGCCTTCAGCCCCACCGGAGGAATTCCATGGCTCTCGGCATGTACGCCGCTTCTGTTCCCGTCTATCAGCGCCAGCTCGGCGCCGTCTCCAAGCTCCTCGAGAAAGGTGCGGCCTGGGCCCAGGCCAAGAAGGTCGACGAGGCCGTCCTGGGCGCCACCCGCCTCATCCCCGACATGCTGCCGCTCACCCGCCAGGTGCAGATCGCCTGCCGCTTCGCCGAGGAGAGCACCGCGCGGCTGGCCGGCGCCGAGGTGCCCAAAGCGCCGGAAAACGCCGAAAAGACCCTGGGCGAACTGCGCGCCCGCATCGACGCGGTCCTGGCCTACCTCAAGGGCTTCAAGCCCGAGCAGATCGACGGCAGCGAGGACCGCCCGATCGCGCTCAGCATCGCCGGCACCGAGGTGAAGTTCACCGGCCAGCAATATCTGCTGTATTTTGCCATGGCGAACTTCTATTTCCATTGCACCACCACGCACGCAATCTTGCGCCAGTCCGGCGTCGAGG
>DATHNU010000597.1:0-2276 GCA_035485695.1 Reyranella sp.
TACGATTGGCGCAAACGGGAGGCGCTGCTCAATCGTTTCGCCCAGTTCACCACCGAGATCGATGGCCTCGACATTCATTTCCTGCATGTGCGCTCGCCTCATCCCAAGGCCATGCCGCTGATCATCACCCATGGTTGGCCGGGTTCGGTGGTCGAGTTCCACAAGGTGATCGAGCCGCTGGTCGACCCGGCCGCCCATGGCGGCGATCCCGCCGACGCCTTCCACGTGGTCTGCCCGTCCCTGCCCGGCTTCGGCTTCTCGGACAAGCCCAAGGCTACCGGCTGGGGCATCGATCGCATCGCCGCGGCCTGGGCCAAGCTGATGGACCGCCTGGGCTACTCGCGTTACGGCGCGCAGGGCGGCGACTGGGGTTCCGCGGTGACCACGTCACTCGGCGCGCAGAATGCCGCACACTGTGCCGGCATCCATGTCACGCTCGCCATGGCCTCACGGCCAAAAGTCGAGGGCGACCCGACGGCCGAAGAAGCACGGGCGCTCAAGGGAATCAAATACTACGCCGACTGGGACTCGGGTTACTCCAAGCAGCAATCGACCCGGCCGCAGACCCTGGGCTACGGCCTGACCGATTCGCCGGCCGGCCAGGCGGCATGGATCCTCGAGAAGTTCTGGGCCTGGACGGATTGCGACGGGCACCCCGAGAACATCCTCGGTCGCGACGAGTTGCTCGACAACGTCATGCTGTACTGGGTCACCGCGTCGGCGGCGTCGTCCGCCCGCCTCTACTGGGAAAGCTTCGGGCCGGAGCGCCGCACCATTCACAAGGTCACGGTGCCCACCGGCGTGGCCGTGTTTCCGCGCGAGATCGTCACACCGGTCCGACGCTGGATGGAAGGCAACTTCACCAACATCCGTCATTGGAACGAGATGCCAAAGGGCGGTCACTTCGCCGCCTTCGAGCAACCGGATCTGTTCGTCGGCGATGTCCGCGCCTTCTTCCGGACCTTGCGCTAACCGGAGCGCGGACCTCCAGGTCCGCGCTCCGGTTAGACATGAGTTTGCGTCAGCTCGTCGGCAGGCCCGAGGTCGTCGAGTATTCGAAGTGCAGCGGCGTCTCGGGATGGACCAGCGCATAGGCCGAGCGCGCGGCGATGGCGGCCTCGGCGAAGCCGGTCAGGATCAGCTTCAGCTTTCCGGGATAGGTGACGATGTCGCCGATGGCGAAGATGCCGGGCCGGTTGGTCGCCGTGGTCGCGGCGTCGATGCCGATCTGGTTGTGCTGCAGCGCCAGTTCCCAGTCGGCGATCGGGCCGAGCGACATCGAGAGGCCGAAGAACGGCAGCAGCACGTCGGCCTCGATGCGCCGCGTCGCCCCGTCGAGCGTGGCCACGGTGACGGCCTTCAACTGACCTTGGGCGCCTTCCAGCGAGTCGAGCTGGTAGGGCACGACGAGGTCGATCTTGCCGGCCTTGACCCGCGCCTTGAGCCTGGCCTCGCTCTCGGGGGCGGCGCGGAACTTGTCGCGACGGTGGATCACCGACACGCGCTGGGCGACGTCGGCCAGCGACAAGGCCCAGTCGACGGCGGTATCGCCGCCGCCGGCGATCACCACGCGCTTGCTGCGGAAACTTTCGCGATGCGTGACGTAATAGAACACGCTCTTGCCTTCGTAGGCCTCGATACCCGCCAGCGGCGGCCGGTTGGGGCCGAAGGCGCCGACGCCGGCGGCGATGATCACGGCCCTTGCCTGCACCACCGTGCCCTTCGAGGTCGTGACTTGCCAGAAGCCGCCGCTCACCGCCTCCAATGCCTGAACCTGCTCGCCCAGATGGTAGACCGGTCGAAAGGGCGCGGCCTGCGCCCTCAGGCGGACCACCAGCTCGGCCGCCTCGATGCGCGGAAAGCCCGGAACGTCGTAGATCGGCTTTTCGGGATAGAGCGCCGTGCACTGGCCACCGGCATGGTCGAGCACGTCGATGACGTGGCAATGCAGCCGCACCATGCCGCATTCGAACACGGCGAACAGGCCGACGGGCCCCGCGCCTACGATGACGACGTCGGTCTGGTGCGTATGTCCGTTGGCCATCTTTGTAAGGTGGCGGAGAGAACCCACAAAATAAAGCCCCCGGTCGCGCAAGACCGGGGGCCAAATTTGGTAGCTGGGGGCGGACTTGAACCGCCGACCCCGGCATTATGAGTGCCGTGCTCTAACCAGCTGAGCTACCCAGCCATGGGTGAGAGTGTTGTACCAGACCGGTCAGAAAACTCAAGAAGATCAACAAAAGACCGCCGTTGCTGCACTTTCGCACCGTTCCTTT
>DATHNU010000598.1:0-3913 GCA_035485695.1 Reyranella sp.
TAGAGCTTGGGATCGGTCGGATAGTCCGATTCGCCGTGGCCGCGCATGTCCCAGACGATGACCTGATAGCGATCCTTGAGCGCGGCGACCTGGCCGTCCCACATGCGTGCGGTCGAGCTGTAACCGTGGCTCAGCAGCAGCGTGGGGCCGGAACCATGGATCTCGTAATGGATCTTGACCCCGTCGCGGTCGAGCTTGGGCATGGGCGATCTCCCCTTACGGCGCGACGCGCGGCTCGCGATGGGCCCGCTCGATATAGCGTTCGGCATCCTCGGCCAGCATCAGCCGGTCCTTCTGCAGGGCCGAGACGACAGCCTGGACCTTGGCGATGTAGTCGGCGCCGCTCTTGTAGCGCTCGGCGATCGACGGACGCGGATCGCCCGCGGCCTGGCGCGCCGCCTTGTCGAGGGCGAAGGGCAGGCAGCTTCCGTCTCGGTCGGCGAGTTCGCCGGCAGGGTACGGTGGCTTGTATTCGTTCCAGCCGGAATAGGTGGCCAGCGGCACGGCGATGTCGGGCAGGCGGACCCCTGCGGCTTCATTGCCGTCAGCGTCTACCTTGCAGACCAGGGTGCGATAGGCCTTGTCGGCGGGCTTCGGATGCACCCAGTCGCCAGGTGGCGCCACCTGGTTGGTGACCTTGACCACGGCGGCGCCCGGCACGGCCGGGAAACCCGTCTTGTCGGGCTCGACCAGTGTACCGGCGGTCAACGTCGGCACACGGCTGGGCGGTGGCTCCTTGCCGGACACGACCCATTCGTCGAGCGCCACCAGCAGCGCACGCACGGCCGGCATCGGATTGTGCGGGTTGCGCGGATTGCGGTTGGGACCGGGATCGGTCGGGGCGCCGGCGCGGCCGCCATGCTGGGTGCCGGCGATCATGTAGACGCGGGAATTCGCGGGCAGCGCCAGGTCTTCCTTGCCGAGCGGATCGGTGTGCAGCAGCGAGGCGCCCTTCTGCCAGTATTCGGTCGACGTATTGGTCTCGATCAGCTTGGGGTCGGAGCCATCGCCGCGGAGCAGCGAGCCCTTCTTGCCGGTGAGCGGGTCGGCAAGCGCCGCCGTCGAGAACGGGAACTCGTTCTCCGGAAAGCCGTGATCCTCGTGCTGCGTGCCGGTGCGCGCCGGCTGGCCGAACGGCGTGTTGAAGAAGATGCGGCCGATGCCGGCGATGTGCGAATGGATGCCGTCGAAGACCGTGCGGCCCGCTTCGTCGCGGTTGAAGCCTTCGGAGATGTGGTTGCGCAAGTAGCGGCCGGCCTGCGAGAAGCCGATGGCGAGCGCATGGCTGATCCTGCTGCCTGTCGCCGCGGTCGCGGCCGGGTCGTAGCGCAGCCAACTCACGACATCGCGGGTCGCCGCGAAGCCCAACGGGACCTTGGGATCCTTGGCTTCGTAATGGAACTCGTAGAGATAGCCCGGCTTGGGTTTGGTGCCCTCGCGCAGCTTGATCGAGCGGGCATCGACGAAGGACCACTGGTTGAGCGGCAGTTCGTGCGGCTCGTCGTCGGCGCGTTCTCGCACCGTCAGCCGCGCCCGCGGCTGTTCGAGCGTGGCCGCCTCGTAGGAGAGCTTGAAGGTTTCCAGGTTGCCGACGCGCGTCCCCGAACAGAACTCCTCGCGCACGGTCTTGACGATCGGCTGGCCGTTGTCGGTCGCGACCGGTGCCGTCAGGCTGAGCCCCATGTTGGCGCGCGGCGCGTCGGGATCCCAGCCCGACCACACGATGGTGTAGCCCTGGCGCAGCGGAAAGCCGTTGCCGACATCCGCCATCGTCTTGGGATCGTTCACGCCCTGCGGGCCGTCGGCGATGTTGCCGAACAGCATCTTGCGGCCACGGTTGTTGACCTCGTAGAGGATGCGGCCGTTGCCGCGGGCAGGGTCCTTGGGTCGCAGGATGAAAATGTCCGTCGCGTACTCGACCTTGCCGCGTGCATTGCGCGGCGCCTTGTCGATCAGGGCGATGCCCTTGTTGGCGGGGTCGAGCGGATCGACTTCGCCCTTGGCGTGGCCGATCACGCGTTCATAGGCGCCGACCTCGCCGAACGGTGCGCCGTCGGCCAGGGCTTCGATGCGTTCGATGTCGAGCGACAGCAGCACTTAGGCGGCCTTGGCTTCCTCAGGAGGGAAATTCAGCTCCACGCCGACGCCGTCGGGGTCATAGAGGAAGATCTGGGCGGCGCCTGTGCGCGGCACGATCTGCTCGCGGAATTTCACTTTCTTGGATTTCAGGCGCTTGCGCACGGCCGGCAGATCCGACGCGGCGAAAGCGATGTGGTCGAAGCGGCCGGTATCCTTGAACTTCTTCTTCGTGCCGCGCACGACGATGCCCTCGCGCGGCTTGCGCGGGCCCAGCAGGTGCACGGTGGCGACGCCGCCGGAATAGAGCCAGAAGCCGGGAAAGCCGAGTGGCGGCCGGTCACCGTTTTCGAGGCCCAGCACCTCGCAATAAAACTTCTTGGTACGCGTGAGGTTGGACGGTTCGATGGTGTAATGCTGCAACGGCCCAAGCGGCATGATGTGTCTCCAGTAAGCGTCAGACGAAGGTGAGGTCGGCATCGGCGCCCATCATCCAGGCGCCGACGGTTTCGAAATGGGAGAGCCGCCCCTGCAATTGCTGGGTGACGGTGTGGATGTCGCGGAAGCGGCGCTCCAGCGGATGGCTTTCGAAGATCGCGGTGGCGCCCGCGGCATTGTAGGCGAAATCGACGGCCTCGCGCGCCTTGTGGATGGCGTTGGTCGAAGCCATGCGGATGATGATGCGATGGTCGACCGAGAGCGTGTCGCCGGCCGAGATCTGCTTCCAGATCTCGGCCATCGATTGCAGCAGGAAGGCGCGGGCCGAGCGAATGCCGACCTCGGCCTGGGCGAGGTTGGTCTGCACCACGGCATGGTCGCGGAGCGGGCTCACCTTGCCGCGCGGAATCTTGTTCTTCGCCACGTCGACGAAGCTGGCGAGGCAGGCGCGGGCGATGCCCAGCGCCACGCCGGCGAAGCCCACCTCGTAGCAGGTCATCGCCGACATGCGGTAGAGCGGGCCGGGCTCGCGGCACTCGTTCGCCGACTCCCGCGTGATCACGTCGCGCGTGATCGAATGGGAGGCCGGCACGAAATGGTCGGTGAGGGCGAACTGGTCGCTCGCCGTGCCGCGAAGGCCGACCGTGTTCCAGATGTCGGTCCACGCCACCTCGTCGCTCTTCACCAGCATGGTGCGCTCGAGCTGGCGGCCGCTGGGACCGAGCCGAGGCGTGCCGTCGGCCTGCCAGATCGGACAGTGCGCGCCGAGCCAGGTGGCGTGCCGGCAGCCCGAGGCGAAGGCCCACACGCCGGTGACCTTGTAGCCGCCGTTGCATTCGATGGCTTTCACGCGGGGGCCGGGGCCCCAGGCCAGCACGGCGCGCGGATCGTCGCCGAAGATCGCCTTGGCCACGGGCAGATCGAGATAGGCGGCCGACATCGAGCAGCCGCTGGCCTGGCTCAGGCACCAGGCGGTGCTGGCGTCGGCGCGCGCGATGGTCTCGATGACATGGAAAAAGGTGATCGGATCGGTCTCGATCCCGTTCGACGAGCGCGGCATCAGCAGGCGGAACAGCTGCGCCTCGTGCAGCTTGTCGAGCAGCGCCGGCGGTAGCCGGCGCTTGTCCTCGATTTCATCCGACGCTGCCTCGACGACGGGGCGCAGCGTTTCGGCACGCGAGATCACGGCCGGGTCGCCGGCGAGATCAGCAGAAGACGGGATCAAAGTATCCAAGGCCACCCTCTTTGAACGCGGTCAATCATCAGGCTGTCGCTACGCCCAATTCCCTGTCGATCTCCTGGAGCGACTTGCCCTTGGTCTCCAGCCCGAAGAAATAATAGACCACCCCGGCCATCAGGAACCAGCAGCCGAGATAAAGAAACGCCGTCGGAATCTGCG
>DATHNU010000599.1:0-7570 GCA_035485695.1 Reyranella sp.
AACTCCAAACAGCGAGCCCGAGAGTTGCCCATCTTCATGCACCGCTACAACTGGCATCGTCCTCATGCCAGTATCGGACGACTGCCTCCGATCAACAGAATCGGCCTGACCAAGGACAACCTGTTGAGACTCCACAGCTAGCGGGCAGCGGGTTTCAGTTCGATGATCTCGCCATTGGCCATCGGCTGCGACGTCTCGGCAGCCCGATAGGCCCTCATCCACTCCGGCGCCGCGGCAAAACCCCTGTCGCGGCCCCACAGGTAGGCACGAAAGAATTGTCCGTGTCCGACGGCGATGGCGAAGCCGCCATCCAGCGCCGACAGGCGGCTATCGAAGTCGCCGAGCCTTGCCATGAAGGCACGGAACGATTCGGCGTCCGGACCGTCGACGTAGTCGGGATCGCAGCCACGCCAGTAGTCCTCGATCCACGGCCGGCGGACATCGGCGGTCGTTCCCTTGCATCGCGCGGGACTGAGATATGTCAGTTCCTGGATCGGCCAGACCTCGCACGGCGTGCGCGGCCAGCGTTCGCGTATCGGCGCCGCGGTCTCGTGCGCCCGGAGAAAGGGCGACACGATCAGGCGATCGGGTTGCCGGTCGACCCGGCGGGCGACCTCGCGGGCCTGCTGCTGGCCGAGCGCCGTCAGCGGAACCTCGCCGAAGCCGACCGCCGGCAGGCCGGCGTTGGAGGCGCTTTGGCCGTGGCGGACCAGCCAGGTCAGGGCTGGCGGCACAGCGCCTCCCACTCGCGGGCGTCGAAATAGTGCTCGGTCCAGTAGCGCACCACCATCAGCTCCTTGAACGGCATCAGCTTGTCCGGCACCGGCCGGCCCATCAGCTCGTCGACCATGAGCTTGGGCATGTCGATGCCGGCCGCCGTGGTCAGCGGCAGAGTGCCGGGGAAGCGCGGATTGACCTCGAGCAGCTTGAACACTCCGTCGGCCGCCCGCTTGAACTGCACATTGGCGCAGCCTCGGATGCCGATGATCTCCGCGGTGCGGATGGCCGACTTCATGGCCTCCGGCACGTTCAGGGTGCGCGAGGCGATGGCGATGCCGGAGTCGACCTTCATGCGATCGCGCGGCACGGCGGCAATGACGCGGCCGTCGCGCCGAACATAGACATCGACCGAATATTCCTCGCCCGGCAGGTACTCCTGCAGCATCACCGAGCCGTCCTTGGGCTGCTTGTCGAGATCGGCGCGGCTGTTGATCTTGGCGACGCCGCGCGACCCCGCGCCCTCTCGCGGCTTGGCGAAGCGTGGAAAGGAATCGACGCGCGCCGCGACGGCCTCGGTCAGCGGCTGGTTGGCGGGAATCGGCACCTTGCCCTGCACGGCTTCCATCAGGAGCTGCTTGTCGCGGCAGATGCGCAGGCATTCGACCGGCGAGATCGGCAGCGCAACGCCGATCGACCGGAAGCTGTCGCCCGCCGCGGCCACCGGCGCCAGCTCGGCGTCGACCGTCGGCAGCAGCGCCTCGATGCGCCGCTCCTGGCAGGCCTTGTACAGCGCCGGCACCAGGTCGGGCGAGTCGCCGCGCGGGATGATCAGGCGGCGTTCCGGCGGCACGAGATAGAGGCCGGCCGCCAGCGGATCCATGTCGGCCATGTGCAGCTCATGCTCGGCCGCAAGACTCTTCCAGACGCTGACGGCCGACGCACCGCCAGCACCGGTGATCAAGATCCGCATGCTTTCCCCCTTCAAATCCCGCCGTCGGCCCTCGACGCAGCCGGTGGCTGCGCCTGCTTCTCGCTGGCATCGAGCGCCAGGCCGCTGTCGCGCTGGCGGACGATCCGCAGCGGCTCGGCCAGTACATAGCCGGCGAAGCGGCCCCAGTAGCGCGCCGTCGACACGATGACGTCGGGCTGGATCGACTCCATGCGGTCGACCTGGCTCTTGTAGGCGCCGATCAGATCGATCTTCTTCTCGATGACGTGCGTGATGTCGACGAAGCGGTGGGGCTTGAAGTCCACGGTCGATGAGGGCGTCTGGTAGCAATAGACGTTGGGCACGCCGCGTGCCGCCACCAGGCTGGCGGCGTGAACCGCGCGATGATCCTGGTGCGTGTCCTCGAGCGAATGCGTGTAGACATGCGTGGCCTGCAGCTCGCGGATCGCGGCCTCGATGATCGAGATCGTCTCCGCACCGTCGGTGATGTGGGTGTCGCGGAGGCTCGCCATCTCGAGGCGCGCACCGACCAGCGCGGCGGCATTGTGCGCCTCGACCGCGCGGAGGTTCACGTCGCCGCCGGCCGCGCCGCGCGACAGCGTCAGGATATGCAGCACGTCGTAGTCGGCATGGTGCTTGGCCAGCGCGCCGCCGCAGCCGATCTCGACGTCGTCGGGATGGGCGCCGATTGCCAGCACGCGCTTCTGCTGGCGACGGCGGCGCCCGTTCACGGCCTCGGCCAGCAGCAGGGCCTGCTCGACGAATTCGGTGGACGTCGTCGGCCTGAACAGCAGGCCGTCGATACGGCACTTGACGGCGTGGCGCAGGAACTGGGGTTCCTGGTTGTGGGTGGCCAGCAGCGTCGCCGTCCAGCGGTAGTTGTCCTTGACGTGCTTGAGCAGCGCGAAACCGCCGGAAGAAATCGCCGGATCCACCGCCAAGAGGTCGTAGGGTTCGGCTGACAGCATACGGACTGCAGTCTCGGCGTCCGGCGCGATTTCCAGCGAGACGGTGCGGACGGGGGCGAACCCACTCTTCAGCAAGGTTGAGACGACATCGTCGTCGTTGACCACCAGGATCCGCAACCGCTTTTTGGGGCTCCGCCGCACGACGCCAAGCCGGGGCTTTTCCTGTGGTTGGTTCATCGTCGACGCTCCGGTAACTCACCAAGTGAAGCGAAGGCCCGCCGTCACGCGCATGTCCGCATTGATGGAATTGTGAGCCGCTATGAGCTGGAGGGCAATGCGGTCCGTGACCGGCAGGATCGCCCGCGCGTGGAGGTCGACGTTGTCGATCAACGGGCTGTAGCCGACGCCGGCCACCAACAGCATGTTGCTCGGCCCGTAGTGGGTCACCTCGAACATCCAGGTCCAGAGGTCCTGGTAGTTGTTGAAGACGGCCTGGGCCGAATTGTAGACCGTCGCGGTCACATCCCAGGAAGGCGCGACGGTGGCGCTGAGCCCGCTGCGGATCAGGCGTCCGTTGTACTGAGGCGCGCCGAAGGCCTGGCGATAGCCGCCGAACCAACGCAGCCAGTCGGTGAGGTAGAAGGCCATGCTGCCGTCGATCCAGTGCTCGGTCGGCAGGGCCGCGTGGCCGCGATAGTCGTAGACCAGCGAGAAGGCGTAGCTCAGCGGCATCAGCCGGTGGTAACCCACGGTGACGTCGTCCGACGGCAGCGTGGCGAGACCGATCTCCGACACGGTCTGCAGCTCGTTGGTGAAATGCTGCCATCCGAGCTCCAGCGAGTCGAAGGCGGTGATGCCGGCCATCCCGCGCGCGCCAAAGCCCGCGGACGTGCCCTGTGACGTCGAGACCATGCCGCCATTGGCATCGAACAGATAGCGGTAGACATCCGGGGCTTTCGACAGGCCGATCTTCGCCTCCTCGTTGCCCGGATCGAGCGTCAGCACGTAGTCGAAGCCGGCGCGTCCCTCCTCGCGGTTGCGACCGGCGAGCGCCAGCCAGGCCATCCCGTTGAGGGCCTCGGGGTCCTTCGGGTTGGCCTCGAGCAGCCGCTGGTACAGGGCGCGGGCATCGTCCAGCCGGTTGCGGCTGCGCGCGACGCGCGCCAGCCCCAGCATGGCCGGCCGCGAATGCGGATCGCGCTTCAGGATTTCCTCATAGAGGTGGCCCGCCTCGGCGGCATGCCCGGCCTCCAGGGTGAAGGCGAGCTCGAGCGCGGGGTTCGGCTCCTCCGGCGCCACGTCGTGCGCCTTGTTCAGGAATTCGATCGCGCGCTCGCGGTTGCCGGCATCGCGCGCCATGACACCCAGGAACATGTAGACGCGATAGTCGGTCGAGCCCGCCTTCTGGCAGTCGACGAGCAGCCGCTCGACGGTCTCGACCGGTCGCGGCTGCTGACCGAAGAGCCGCTGCGCTTCGTCGATATCGCAGGCCGGCTGTGCGTGGGCGCCGATCGACACCAGGCACGCGGCGCTGGCTACGACAAGCAGGCTGCCGACACGCATTTGCAGCCTCCCCGGCGAGGAGCGTCGCGCCGCCGCGCCGTCCAGGCGCCTACCAGGCGATGACACGGACGGACGCCGGGAAGGCAATCGCGGTGCCCACTGCGACCTCGCTCCAGAAAATGCGTTTCTCCTTGCCGATATCCTCGGCGAGCAGCCGCTGGAAGTCGTTGCCGGCGCCGGTCATGTCGGAAGTCGCGCCTTGCCGGACTTGATCGTCTTGTCCCATTTCAGATCGGCCTTCCTGAGCTGGGCGATCATCGCCCCCAGCGAGATCGCGCACAACAGCGGGCCGTAGCCGACCAGCACCAGCAGGACATTGCGCACCGGCTTGGGCGCGCCGGCCTTGTCGAGGCGGTAGACGACCCAGGCGAGGAAGGTCGAGATGGCCGACCACCCGAGCACGACCTGTATGGCAATGTCGTGCCACGACCAGTTGCCCGGCTGAGGCCAGGGGGTGGCTTCGGCGAAAGGTTTCAGTCTCAGCACCGCCAGCATCATGACACCGAGCGCGAGCAGGCCCGGAAAGGCGATGCCTTCGAACCAGCACCGCCTGGCCGTGGCGGGGTCGATGGCGAACGAGAACAGCGTCTGGAAGAGATAGCTGGCGAAGGTGACGCCCCAGAGTGCCACGAAGGCCATGGGCGCCCACGGCGGCCAGGCATAGAAGAGTCCGACCAGGCCGGCTGAGCCGACGATCATGAACAGGGGCATGAAGGCGATGCTGAACCACAGGAAGCCGAACGGGATGTCGCCGAAGATCGGACTGCGGTCGGGACGGAACCACAGGTGGCGGAAAGCCCTGGTGATCTGCAGATTGCCGCGCCCCCAGCGCACGCGCTGCTTCCACAGGGCGACGACGCTGTCGGGCTCCTCGGCCCAGACGACGGCGTTGGCGTCGAACAAAGCGCGCCGACCGGCGAGCTGGGTCTTGATGGTGGTGTAGGTGTCCTCGGCGAGCGTGCTGGTATCGATGGCCCCGCCGATCGCCACCAGATTCTCGCGGCTGTGCAGTTGGGCGCCGCCGGCCATGCACGGCAACCCGCCCATCACATTTTGCGCCCGCCGGGCCGCGGCCTGGGCGGTGATGTACTCGAAGGCGATGAAGCGTGACAGGAGGCTGGGCGGCTGGCTGCCCTCCTTCACGTAGGCCGTGACGCCGCCGACCTCTGGGTCGGCGAAATGACGAACCATGCGACGCAAGGTGGTGGGCTCGAAGAGCACGTCGGCGTCCATGATCATCACGCTCTCGGCCCAGTCCTCGGCCAGGATCGTCTTGATGCCGTGGTTGAGCGTGTGCGCCTTGCCCTGGCCGCCCTTGTCGCGCCGCAGATGGAACACCGAGCCCGGATATTGCGCCATCTTCGCCCGCATTACGTCCGGCGTGTGATCGGTGCTGGCATCGTCGACCACATAGATGCGCCACTGGCCGGCCGGGTAGTCGATGCTCATCAGCGAATCGATACTGGAGCCCAGAACGTCGGCCTCGTTCCAGGCCGGCAGCAGGAAGGCCACGCGCGGGGTGATGTCGCGGCATTTGGGATAGTGGTTGCGGACACCATGAAGGCCAACGGCCAGGAACTGGGCGAGCGTCGCCAGTGTCGGCACCATGCCCAGCAGGACGCAAAGCAGACAAAGGACGATCAGGACATCCCTCATCATCGTCGGCCTGCGCCGACCGTCTTCGCGGGCGATGGTCCGCGCAACGGCTTCATGGTCGTGAGAATCGCATAGCGACAGGCGAAGGTCCACGATCCAACGCGGGCAGCAGCGATCTCGACCGGTCGTTCGCAACAGTGAAGGCCGAGAAAGGCGGGCTCGATACACTCGTCGTGAGCGCCGGCCATGGCGGCATCGCGCCGATCTCCGTGGTCACACCGGAAATCTTCCGGGCACGTTGGCGCCTCCCGGACGTCGATTCCCGCTCACTTCATTGGCCCACGACGCGGCCACGACGTTCCTCCGGGAACTGTCCGACGCGCCGGTCACCGTGTTGGGCGAAACCGCGCTGTTCCCTCCGCTCTCCCCAAGCGCTATATTCGGACAAATATAAGGACCATGGCCAGCCGCAGGTTGGGATAGCGTCACGAACTAGGCCCCCGGAATGCAGCGCATCAACATAGAATTCACGTTGTTCTCGGCCTTCTACTCGCCCCTCATTTCGGTAATGTCCGGTGGATTCCTGAAGGCCGAAGGCCTGGAAGCCGAATGGACGGTGTCGCCGCCCGGCGTCTCCGCGGTCAAGGCACTGGAGGAAGGCCGGGCCGATGTCATCCAATCGGCTCCAAGCCAGGGCTTCACGTCGCTGGCCCAGGGCGAGACTCCAACGGCCGTTCATTTCGCGCAGGTCAACGAGATGGACGGGTTCTTCATCACGGGCCGCGCTCCCGATCCGGACTTCGACTGGAAAAGGCTCGAAGGGTCCGAAGTGATCTTCTTCGCAGGCGGCCAGCCTCTCGCCATGTTCAAGTATGCGTGCCACAAGGCCGGCATCGATTTTGGCAAGCTCAGGGTCGTCAACGTCGGCGGCGCCGAGGACATAGACAAGGCGTTTCGCGCCGGCAAGGGGCAATACGTCCAGCAGCAAGGGCCCTTCCCGCAGCAGCTCGAGGCCGACGGGATTGGCCACGTCGTTGCCCAATGCGGCCCCAAGATCGGACCTGTCGCTTTCTCGAGCCTGGCGGCGAAGCGGGACTGGCTGCAATCCGATGTCGCCAAGGCGTTCATGCGCGCCTACACGAAGACACGGGCCTATATGCTGGCGACGCCGGCGATCGAGATCGCGAAGGCGGAGAAATCATTCTTCCCGTCGACCGATATCGATGTCCTGGCACGGTGCATCGCGAGCTATCAGCAGCTGGGCTGCTGGACGCCGCATGTCGAGATTACGCGCCCGGCGTTCGAGGTAGCGCTCGATGTATTCGAGCATTTCGGATCGCTCAAGAAGCGATACGCGTACGATCAGGTCTGCGCGTCCCCTCCCTCCACTGGGTGAGGCGCACAGAACCGTTCCCTTTTCCGTTTCTGATGTCGATGGCGCGACAGGGGGAGCCTGCCGCGAGACCCCGATGATCGCCGGCCCTCTCCTGCCTGCTCGCCGCCCTCTGCCTGCTGTCATGCGCAATCCGGGTGGGGTTTGACGCGAGACGCGGATTTTACGCCGGCAGTCCTGCCTTGCGGAGACCTTCGGCCAGTCGGGCGCGATCCTGCGGCTGGCGAAAGTTGATGCGCTCGCCGAGATTTGACAGCGCCAATCCGGGATCGATCTGAAGCACGCGGGCGAGATACTTCGCGGCGTCCTCCGACCGGCCGAGGTAGGCGGCACTGGCCGCCGCGATGCGCGTTGGCCCGACGATGAAAGGGTTCCGCTGGGCCGACTTTTCCGCCCAGGCGAACGCCTCGTCGTCGCGGCCGGCAATGAAGTGAGCCGTCG
>DATHNU010000600.1:0-2817 GCA_035485695.1 Reyranella sp.
TCATAGACTTTCTTGCCCAGCCGCTCGAAGCCCCAATGCTTCATCATGCGCGCGTGCAGGAAGTACTGGTTGATGGCCGTGAGCTCGTTCTTCAGGAGCTTGTTAAGCTCCGCAATGATCTGCGGATTGCCCTTCATGGTGGATCTCCTGACAGCGCTTTGCCTAGAGATACTCTGCGGGGAGCAGCGCGCAACCACCGAGTGCGCGAGTGAGAACCGTTCGCTCAAAAAGTTGAGGACGGCCGCGCGAATTGAGAATCATTCGCCGCCCGCCGCCTGTTGCGGCGGCGGATCGCGCACGGCCAGACCGACGGTCCAAACGATGAAGCCGTGCATGCGGTAACGACGGTGGGTCAGCGCAGGCCGAAGAACGACAGGATCGCCATGACGATCACGACGAGTCCGACGAGATAGATGATTGCATCCATGTGACTTGCCTCCGCGGCAGAAAGCGGCGGTCCGTCAACGGCACCTTTCTGCCAAGGTTCCGCTCGCGTGCAAGACACCTCGCAACGTCGGCGTGTTTTGGACGTTAACCTGTCAGCAACCGCCCGCCCGACCTTGAGTCGGGCTAGCCTAAGGAATACGCGTCATGCCTTTGGACAAAGGAAAGAACGGTTTCACCCTTCCCAAGCTCCCCTATGCCGAGGACGCACTCGCCCCGGTCATTTCCGCCAAGACCATCTCGTTCCACTACGGCAAGCATCACAAAGCCTATGTCGACAAGCTGAACGAGCTGATCGAGGGCACGCCGTACGCCGAGATGTCGCTCGAGGACATCATCAAGAAGTCGGCCAAGGACGAGAAAGCCAAGAAGATCTTCAACAACGCCGCCCAGGCGTGGAATCACGATTTCTACTGGCACAGCATGACGGCCAAGGCCGACGCGCCGGCCGGCAAGATCAAGAAGGCGCTGGAAGACAGCTTCGGCGGCCTCGACGACTTCAAGAAGGCCTTCAAGACGGCCGCCGTCGATCAGTTCGGCAGCGGCTGGGCGTGGCTGGTCAGCAAGGGCGGCAAGCTCGCGATCGAGCCGACCTCCAATGCCGACACACCGCTCGCCCATGGCGGCACGCCGTTGCTCGTCGCCGACGTGTGGGAGCACGCCTATTACCTCGACTATCAGAACCGCCGGCCGGACCACGTCCAGGCATGGCTCGACAAGCTGCCCAACTGGTCGTTCGCCGAGAAAAACCTCGGCTAATCTAAAGAGGAGATATCATGCTTGGCACCATTCTTCTGATCATCCTGATCCTGATCCTGATCGGTGCCTTGCCGTCCTGGCCCTACAGCAGCGGTTGGGGCTACTACCCCAGCGGCGGCGTCGGCCTGATCCTGATCATCATCGTCGTCTTGCTCCTGTTAGGACGAATCTGACGTTGATCGAGCCGAACTGCCTCAGGCGGTTCTGCCCCTGGAACTCCGGCGTGCGCAGCACCTGCAGGTGAAGCGCACGCCGCGTCATGGCAGGCCTGCGACTCTTACCGGCCGGCGTTAGCGTGACCGCGTTGCGCTTAGCGCGCGTTAGCAGCGGCGGTTGGATGCCACAGATGGGCACGCCAGGAGATCGCGATCAACACGGTGAAAACGACGCCGAGCAAGCTGTAAAGCGAACCTGTGAGCGCAAAGCCGACACGCTCGACCAGGGGCCCTGACAGCAAAAGCCCGACGGGTAGGCCGTAGACCGCCAGCATGCGCACGCCCATGACCCGGCCGCGAAACTTCGGATCGGCCACTCGCAGCAACAGCACGGCCATCGGGATCATGCAGAAGCTCTGGACGAAGCCTGCAAGGAACAGAACGACCTCACCCCAGAACGGCGTAGCGATCCAGGAGAAGGCGAAATTGAGGGTGAACCACGCGATCGCCCCGGCGAGCATCGTGCGGGCCGGCCGGATGCGGGCGCCGTGGATGGAGATGGCGATGGAGCCTAAAAGCGCGCCGCCCGCAAAGCAGGCGATCAGCCAGCCCAGGCCGGTCTGGTCGAGGCTATAGATATCCTTGGCGACGTAGGCCAACAGCGAGCCGACCAGCGGATAAGCCGCGAAATTCATCAGAAAAGCCATCAGCATCAGCGCCCGCATATCGGGCGTCGACCATATGTAGACAAAGGCCTGCCGCAACGCGCGCATGGGCGATGCGTGCAATACATCCTCGCCGACGACGCGCACGCGCTTGATGCCGACATTGAACGTGAGCGCAAGGCTTGCGGCGTAGACCGCGCACACCACGACATAGGCCAGGCCCGAGCCAAGGGCCGCGACCAAGCCCGCGCCCGACAGTGCGCCCACCACGCGTGCCGAATCGGCCGTGGTGCGCGACACGCCCATGGCCCGCATCAGGTAGCTGGCCGGCATGGTCTCGCCGACCAGCAGGCTGCGCAGCGTGATGTCGGAGGGCCGCACCAGCCCCATGACGACGGCCAGGGCGAACACCGGCACCGGCGTGGCAAGGCCCGCCAGGAACAGCGCCGCGAGCGCCGTCGCCACGACTAGGTAGGTGGCCCGCATCAGGCAGAGCAGGCTGCGATTGCCGATCCTGTCGCCCGCCATGCCGAACAGCGGCGAGATCAGGGTGCCCAGGAACTGCAGCGAGCCGAAGACGGCCAGCGCCAGCACCGAGCCGGTCGACACCAGCACGAACCAGCCCAGGATCACGCCCTCCATCTCGAACGCCCAGGACGCCAGCAGATCGGCCGGCCACTGGAAGCGGAAACTGCGGATCTGAAACGGCGCCAGCGCCGGCACACGCGTGGTGAGACTCACGTCTTGTTCGTTTCCTCCCCCGTCGAGCGTCTTGTTGGTGCGCCTCGGGGCCC
>DATHNU010000601.1:0-3668 GCA_035485695.1 Reyranella sp.
GGCTGGCGTTTGTAGCAGGGCGTCACGACGTCGTAGAAATAGGCACAGCGCGTGCGTTGCAGGAGGTTGCCGCCCACCGAGGCCATGTTGCGCAGTTGCTGCGACGCGCCGGCCAGCAGCGCGCGGGACAGCACCGGATAGCGCCGCTCGACCAGCGGGTGATAGGCCAGGTCCGAGTTGGCCACGAGCGCGCCGATGCGAAGGCCGCCGCCGGCTGTTTCCTCGACCTGGTCGAGCGGCAGCTTCGAGACGTCGATCAGCTTGGCCGGCCGTTCGACATCCATCTTCATCAGATCGACGAGGTTGGTGCCGCCGGCGACGAATTTCGCGCCCGGGCTCGCGGCCATCTGGCGCACCGCATCGGCGACGCTGGCGGCACGCGCATACTCGAAGCCGATCATGACTGCCCCATCGCCTGCTGGCCCATCGCCTGCTGGCCCATCGCCTGCTGGATCGCCGCGACGATGTTGGGATAGGACCCGCACCGGCAGATGTTGCCGCTCATCAGCTCGCGGATTTCGTCGGCGGTCCGGGCCTTGCCTTCGGCGATCAGGCCGACGGCCGAGCAGAGCTGGCCCGGCGTGCAGTAGCCGCACTGGAAGGCGTCATGATCGATGAACGCCTGCTGCACGGGATGCGGCGTCCCATCCTTGGCCAGCCCTTCGACCGTGGTGATGGCCGCGCCGTCCTTCATGACCGCCAAGGTGAGGCAGGAGAGCACGCGGCGGCCGTCGACCAGCACGGTGCAGGCGCCACACTGCCCCTGGTCACAGCCCTTCTTTGTGCCGGTCAGGTCGAGATGGTCGCGCAGCACGTCGAGCAGCGTCGAGCGCGGGTCAAGATCGAGGGCATGACGCGCCCCGTTCACCGTGAGTGTCACCGGGGGCACTGACTTTTGATCCGTCATGGATGTTCCAACTCGTCGAGTTCACTTGATGTGCAATGCTTGGCCGAGGCGCGCAACCCAAAATTTTCGCAGTGCACAATTCGAGATGCACGATCGTGACCGACCTTATTTACCGCGGCTGGCGCGAGGCCGCGGTCATGCTGCTGCCGAGCAGCCGGACCCTGCCCCTTCGCTCCGTCTCATTCCAGGCGGATGCCGGCGTCGGCGATGACCTTCTTCCAGATCTCGGTTTCGCGGGCGATGTGGTTGGCGGCCTCCTCCGCCGAGCCGCCCTGGGTTTCCATGCCCTGCTGGCCGTACGCCGTCCGCACCTCGGGCGCGCCGAGCGCCCTGGTCAGGATCGCGTTCAGCGTGGCCACGATCTCGGTCGGCACCTTCGACGACACCACGACGGCATACCAGTTGGTGGCGGCGTAGCCGGGGAAACCCTGCTCGGCGACCGTCGGAATGTCGGGATCGAACGGCGAGCGCTTCGCACTGCTGACGGCCAGCGCGCGGATGCGGCCCTCGCGCATGACGCCGGTGGCGGTGGGAGCGCTGGCAAACACGGACGGCACATGGCCGCCCACCAGGTCGTTCATCGCCGGCCCGCCGCCGCGGAAGGGCACGTGGTTCAGCTTGGCGCCGCTCCGCGCCTTCAACAGCTCGCCGGCGAGATGGCCGGCGGTGCCGACGCCCGCCGTGCCGTAGTCCATGCCCTCCGGCCGCCGGGCCAGCGCGAGATACTCGGCCAGCGTGTTGGCCGGCACGGCGGGATGGGTGACCAGCACGTTGGGAAAATCGACCGCCAGGCAGACCGGCGCGATGTCGGCGCGCGGGTCGTAGCCCGCGTCCTTCGTCGCATAGGGAATGACCGCCAGCACGCCGACATTGGCCACCAGCAAGGTGTAGCCGTCGGCGGTGCTGCGCAGCGCCTCGCGGGTCGCCACCGTGCCGCCGGCGCCGGGCTTGTTGTCGACGATGACCGACAGGCCGCCGCTTTTGGTCAGCTCCTGCGCCAGGATGCGGGCCACGATGTCGGCGCCGCCGCCCGCCGCCGCGCCGACCAGCAGGCGGAACTGCTTCGACGGGAACGCCTGCGCGCGGGCGGCAACCGGCAGCAGGCCGGCGGCCGCGGCGGAGCCGATCAACGATCGCCGATGCATCAAGACGTTCCTCCCCTGCTTGCGCCGTTTCGCCGGGCATCATGCCCTTGCGGGCGCCGTGCGGTCGAACATCGCGCGCAAGCGCCTATGGCGTCGTCCCTGTCGCCAGCTCCTGCACCGAGACGCGGGCTCCCAGGACTCGTTGTCGGCACCCCCCGCCGGTTTTGCTCCACGCGACGCCTTTCAAACGGTCATGAAGACATCACGCTTCGGAAGTGACCGGCTCTTTCAACAAGATCGATCATCTGGGCGGCGGCATGAATCGTGAGAGGATGATGGGTGGCGCCCGGCCTTGGCGAGATGTAGGCCGCCATTTCGCGTGCAAGGCCGAGCTGGCGTTCGGATGCCTCCGCGAGCAACGCAATCACCAAATTCTCCAGCGCGATCACGCGAATGCGGAGCTGCACGATTTCGGCATTGGTCAGCTCGGGGATCGCGGATTGCGCCTCGGCGGAAACCGATCCCTGTTGCGGCCCGGCGGGTCCGGCGCCCCCTTCGGTGTCCCATCTCGAAATCGCCCCCTGGTACTGCCGCAAAGGCGCGGCGGGATCCGGCTTTTTCTCGGACATGGAACGACCTCCTCACTGTTCGGACGCCAACACTGCACCAAAAGCCCTAGCCCCAACGGGCGAAGCACAGGCCGGTGCCCGTTCCCGCCGATGTGCGATAGCCAGGAAAGTAGTCCAGCCAGTCGAGATCGAGATGCTCGAGCGCCCCGGCGGCGCAGATCCAGTTGCGAATCTCGGAGCTGCCGGACTCGAGCTGCTGGCGCGGCAAGGATTGCAGCGCCGGCGCGTCCTTTTCGCGAAGCGCCCGGATGAGCGCGCCGTCGAGCGCCTCGTCGACGGTGAAGTGGCTGAGCCCGCCCGACGCCACGACGCCGACGCGCAGCCCTTCCGCGTAGCCCTCGATCGCCGCGCGAATAGCCTGGCCCAGCCTGTAGCAGCGCCCGGGCGACGGCTGGTTGGGCGGATAATAGGTATTGAGGACGACCGGGACGACCGGGATCGCCACGCCGTTCATGAGGCGCCGGTGGACGAAGGCGAAGGCATGCCCCTCGCCTTCGCCCTCGGGCAACGACGTGGCGGAGGCGACGTCGAAGTCGCGGTCGATCAACGAAGCGATCAGATGGTTCGCGAGCCTGGCCTGGACGGGATAATGCCGCGTCTCGCTCTCCTCGTAGTAGCGGGCCACGGCGCGCTTCATCCAGTCCGGTGGGCCTGCGCCGATGTGCGCGGGCGTGCGCGTGCGGTTGGGCACGTTGGCGATCGTCTCGCCGCGATAGACCAGGATGCTGGGCATGTTGTCGTCGTGGTAAAGCTCCTTGTGATCGTCGCCGATGACGATCACCGCATCGAGCTCGGCACCGATCAGGCCTTCGTGCAGCCGGCCGAGGGCTGCCATCGCCCCGGCGTGGCGCAGGTTGAGCTTCTCCGGGGCAAGCTCGGCCTGCAACGAAGGTGGTGCGACCGCCACCAACTCATCGTAGGTCGCGGGCCTTCCGTCCTTGTGAAGCAGCGCGCGCCGCCGATCGATCGCCTCGAACAGCGGCCACTCCTCGACCGCGGCGTTGAGCATCGGCGTATGCGAGGTTCCGGCGCCGAAGACGATGCTGG
>DATHNU010000602.1:0-9184 GCA_035485695.1 Reyranella sp.
GCTGAAGGCCGGGTTCGACGACGCGCTGATGCTCGACTGGAGGGGCGACCTCGCCGAATCGACGGGCGCCAACATCTTCCTGGTGATCGACGGGAGATTGGTAACGCCCACGCCGGAGAATTTCCTGGACGGCATCACCCGTCGTGCCGTCATGGGCATGGCCGGCAAACGCGGCTGGACGGTCGAAGAGCGCAGGGTACGGCCGGAGGAACTGGCCAAGGCCAGCGAGGTATTCCTGTGCGGCACGGCTGCCGAGATCGTGCCGGTGGGCTCGATCGACGGGCACAACTACCAGGCGGGCCCGGTCGCCCGCACCCTGATGGCGGATTTCCAGAAGCTGGTGCGCGAGCCCGATGCCGAAGGCTTCGGCGAATCGACCCATCTCGTACCGGGCGCAACCCCTCTGGCGGCTTGACAGCAGGGGCGCTCTCTACTTTCCTTAGGTAACGTCCGAGGGGTGTCCGGTCTCAGTTAGGGAGGCCGGGCTGAGACAGCCGATGGGGCTGAACCCTTTGAACCTGATCCGGGTCATGCCGGCGAAGGAACGGGAGTTTATCGATTGGCCAGATCCTCCGTCATTGTCGTTGGCGCCGGCGTAGCCGGTCTCGCCTGCGCGCTCGAGCTTGCCGAGCGTGGGCTGGCCGTCGAGGTCGTCGAGCGCGGCCGCACGCTGGGCGAGGGAGCCTGCTCGTGGATGGCGGGCGGCATGCTGGCGCCGTGGTGCGAGCGCGCCACCACCGAGGCCGAGGTCGTGACCTGGGGCGCGCCGTCGATCGCCTGGTGGGCCGAACGCTTCCCCGGCACGGTCCGGAACGGCAGCCTGGTGGTCGCCCAGTCGCGCGATGCGCCGGATCTCGCGCGCTTCGCCAGCCGCACCGAGCGCTTCGAATGGGCCGACGCGGAGCGCATCGCGGCGCTCGAACCCGATCTCGCGGGACGGTTCCGCCGGGCACTGTTCTTCCCTGATGAAGCCCATCTCGATCCGCGGCGGGCGCTCGCGTCGCTGGCCGAGACTTTGAAGGGCCGCGGCGTTCCCATCCGCTTTGGCGTCGAGCTAATGCCGGAGACCGTCGACGCCGATATCGTCGTCGATTGCCGCGGCCTTGCTGCACGCGATGCCTTGCCCGACCTGCGCGGCGTGCGCGGCGAGATGATCGTCGTGCGCTCATCCGATGTGTCTCTCGCGCGGCCGGTACGCATGCTCCATCCGCGCCTGCCGCTTTACATCGTGCCGCGCGGCGACGGGTTTTTCATGATCGGCGCCACCATGATCGAAAGCGAGCGCCGCGGGCCCGTCAGCGTGCGCTCCGCCGTCGAGCTTCTGAACGCGGCCTATGCGCTGCACCCGGCGTTCGGCGAGGCCGAAGTCGTCGAGCTGGGCGCCGATCTGCGCCCGGCCTTTGCCGACAACCTGCCGCAGGTCCGGCGCAGCGGCCGCGTGCTGCATGCCAATGGCCTGTACCGGCACGGCTTCCTGCTGGCGCCGGCGCTTGCCCTCAGGGTGGCGGATGCCGCCCTCGATCCTACATTCAAGTCGGAGACACCCGATGCGGATCTTCCTCAACGACGACGCGCATGACGTCGAGCCCGGCACCCTGGCCGCGGCCCTAGAATCACTGGGTTTCGGCGGCTGCAAGATCGCGACCGCAGTGAATGGCCGCTTCGTGGCCGCGGCGGCGCGCCCCAAGACCGCGCTCGCCGATGGCGACCGCGTCGAGGTCGTGGCGCCGATGCAGGGAGGCTAGGCCATGTTCTATGGCGTCGAACTCCGCTCACGGCTCTTGCTGGGCACGGCGCGCTATCCGTCGCCCGCGGTGCTCGAGCGCGCCATCAAGGCGTCGGGCGCCGAGGTCGTGACGGTCTCGCTGCGCCGCGAGGGCGGCAGCGGCCGCAGCGGGCAAAGCTTCTGGTCGTTCATCCAGTCGCTCGGCCTGCGCGTGCTGCCCAACACGGCGGGCTGCCATTCGGTGAAGGAGGCCGTGACCACCGCCCACATGGCGCGCGAGTTGTTCGACACCAAGTGGATCAAGCTCGAGGTGATCGGCGATGACGACACGTTGCAGCCCGATGTCTTCGGCCTGGTCGAGGCGGCGCGTATCCTCTCCGAGGACGGCTTCGAGGTGTTTCCCTACACCACCGAGGATCTAGTGGTCGCCGAGCGTCTCGTCGAGGCCGGCTGCAAGGTGTTGATGCCGTGGGGGGCGCCGATCGGCTCGGCACGCGGCCTCAACAACGTCTATGGCCTGCGGGCGCTGCGCGCGCACTTCCCCGACATTCCGCTGGTGGTCGATGCCGGCCTGGGCGTGCCCTCGCATGCCGCGGCCGCCATGGAGCTGGGCTATGACGCCGTGCTGCTCAACACGGCGGTGGCCGAGGCGGGCGATCCGGCGGAGATGGCGCGCGCTTTCGCGCTGGCCGTCGAGGCCGGCCGCGCCGCCCATCTCGCCCAGCCGATGGAGCCGCGCGACATGGCAGTGCCGTCCACGCCGGTGATCGGCAAGGCCGTGCTGGGCGGATGACCATGCTCGACGCGTTCTATCCCGTTGTGCCCGATTCGAGCTGGGTAGCGCGCCTGGTCCCGGCCGGCGCGCGGCTGATCCAGCTCCGCATCAAGGATCAGCCGGTGGCCGAGATCCGCCGTCAGGTGAAGGAAGCCAAGGCGGTCTGTGCCGCGGGCGGCGCGCAGCTCATCGTCAACGACTACTGGCAGGCGGCCATCGACGAGGGCTGCGACTACGTCCATCTCGGCCAGGAAGACCTTGTGGACGCCGACGTGAAGGCGCTGCGCCGCGCCGGCATCCGCATCGGCGTCAGCACCCACGACCATGCCGAGCTCGACAAGGGCCTCGCCGTCGATCCCGACTATGTGGCGCTGGGCCCGATCTATCCGACCCTGCTGAAGAAGATGCCGTTTGCGCCGCAGGGCACGGCGCGGCTGGTCGAATGGAAAAAGCTGATCGGCGATCGGCCGCTGGTGGCGATCGGCGGCCTCACCCTGGAACGCGCGCTGCTTTGCCTCGCCTCGGGCGCCGATATCGCGTCTGTCGTGGGCGACATCGTCAACAATGCCGATCCCATCGCCCAGGCCAAGGCCTGGATCGCGGCGACGCGGCGCAAGCCCGTGGGAGCCACGCCATGAGCGAGCGCTACGCCCGCCAGAGGGTGCTGCCCGAGGTCGGTGCGGCCGGCCAGGCGCGGCTCGCCGCCGCGTCCGTCGTCGTGGTTGGCGCGGGCGGGCTGGGTTGCCCGGTGTTGCAGTACCTGGCCGGCGCAGGCGTCGGCCGGCTCGTCATTGTCGATCATGACCGGGTCGAGGAAACCAACCTCCATCGCCAGCCGCTCTACAGCATGGCCGATATCGGCACGCTCAAGGTGGAGGCGGCCGCCGCCGCGCTGCGCCGCTTCAATCCCGGGATCGCCATCGACACCTTGGCCGAGCGACTGACCCCGCAGAACGCGGCGGCGCTGGCTGCCGGCGCCGATCTTGTGGTCGATGCCGCCGACAGCTTCGCCGCCACCTACGTGCTGAGCGATGCCTGCCTGGCCGTCGGCAAGCCGATGATCAGCGCGTCGGTAATCGGGCTCACGGGCTACGTCGGCGCCTTCTGCGGCGGCGGCCCGAGCTATCGCGCGGTCTTTCCCGACGTTGCCGTAGACGGCGGCACCTGCGCCACGGTGGGCGTGCTCGGCACCGCCGTCGCCGTGCTGGGCGGCCTGCAGGCCCATCTCGCGCTGCATCTTCTGCTCGGGCTGGAACCCAGCGCGCTCGGCCGGGTGATCACCTTCGATGCCAAGCGGCTTGCCTTCGGCGGCTTTGGCTTTGCCGGCAGTCCCGAGCCCGAGCAATTCGTGCCTTTCATTGCGCCCGAGTCGGTGACGGCGGACGATCTCGTGGTCGACCTGCGCAGTCTCGAGGAGGCGCCGCAGTCGCCCTTCGCCGGCGCGCGGCGTCTCGACGTCGATCACGTCGTGGCGCTGCTGGCCGAACCGCTCTCGTCACGGCGCATCGTCCTGTGTTGCCGCAGCGGCCAGCGCGCGCTCGCCGCCGCCGACCGCCTGCGCGAGGGCGGTCGCGACAATCTGGCTCTCGTGGCATTGGGTTAGTCGTCCAAGGAGGTCGTCATGACGCTGCACACCACGGACAAGAACGTCCTCGGTCACATCGAGGAGCTCGTGGCTGAGGAGAAGAAGCTCTACGCCCAGGGCGAGATCTCGGACGCCGAGCGCGAACGCCTGGCCAAGATCAACGTCGAGCTCGACCGCTGCTGGGACCTGCTGCGCCAACGCCGCGCGCTCGCCGAATACGGCCGCAATCCCGACGAAGCCGAGGTGCGCTCGGCGAAGGTGGTCGAGAACTATAAGGGTTAAAAGGGCAGACTCGGCGCACCTCACCTGCGCCGGCCACACACCTTACCTCATCCTGAGGAGCACGCCGCAGGCGTGCGTCTCGAAGGATGGGCACCAGTCATGCTTTAGCCCATCCTTCGAGACGCGCGCTACGCGCGCTCCTCAGGATGAGGTAATTTTCGCATTCGTCGAAAGGACGCTAGCCCGGCGCCGCGCCCTGCGTGTTCACGTAGAGGGCGTAGAGCGACTGGCTTGCCGCCATGAACAGGCGGTTCCGCTTGGGACCGCCGAAGCAGATGTTGCCGCACACCTCGGGCAGGCGGATGCGTCCTATCAGTTTGCCCTCCGGCGTCCACACCGTGACGCCGTTGTAGCCGACGTGGCGACCGGCGTTGCTCGACGCCCAGACATTGCCGAAGACGTCGCAGCGAATGCCGTCAGGCCCGCAAGGGATGCCATTGACCATGAAGTCGCTGAACAGCTTTCGGTTGGAGAGCTTGTTGTCGGTGCCGACGTCGAACGTATAGACGTCGCCCTTGCCGCCCGGCCCGGTGTCGCCCGGTCCCTTGCCGGTGCTGACGACGTAGAGCCGCTTGTAGTCGGGCGAGAAGCAGAGACCGTTGGGATCCGGCACCTGGTCCTCGGTGACCACGAGATCGACTCGGCCGCTGGGATCGATGCGATAGCAGTTCGTCGGCAGCTCGCGCTTGAGCAGGCCGACGCCTGCCGCCTGGCCGAGCTTGGGATTGAGCTTGCCGGTGGGATTGCTCGGTCCGCCGGGTGCGTCGGGCGCGCCTTCATAGAGCTGGCCGCCATAGGGTGGATCGGTGAACCAGTAGCTGCCGTCGGGGTGGGGCACGACGTCGTTGGGCGAGTTCAGCCGCTTGCCGTTGTAGGAGTCGGCCAGCACGGTCACCGAACCGTCGAGCTCGTAGCGCACCACGCGTCGCATCAGGTGCTCGCACGACAGCTGGCGGCCCTGGAAGTCGAACGTGTTGCCGTTGCTGTTGTTCGACGGGCTGCGGAAGACGCTCACCCGCCCGTCATCCTCGAGCCAGCGCAGTTGCCGGTTGTTGGGAATGTCGCTCCACACGAGGTAGCGCCCCTGCGCATTCCAGGCTGGTCCTTCCGACCACAGCGCGCCGGTCCACAGCCGCTGGATGGCGCTGTTGGGTTGCGCGAGGGCGTTGAAGCTCGGATCGACCGACAGCACGTCGGGGTCGGTGAAGTAGGTTGTTGGCGCGCCGTGGCGACTGAAATCGCGCGGCGGTTGGGTGATCGTCGATGGCGGTTCGACTTGCGGTGGCGTTGCCTGGGCGAAAACTTTTCCGGCGGCAAGCGTTGCCGCGGCCACACCGGCCGCGCCAACCAACGTGCGACGGTACAGCGACGCGCCGCCCTTCGCTTCGAATTGCTTCGATGAGCTCATGGCGTCTCTCCCTACGGCTTTATCGTTGGGACGACTCTTAGCAAAACCATGCCAAGCGGTGAAGTTCGCCGGCGCATATCTCAGCAGAGTTGTGCGACGCTACCGAAGCGGAGTCGAATGTCCGCCGAGGGGGTCAGCCCTGCGCCGACTTACAGGCAGGGCTATCGCATGTGCCAATTCCCGTCGTCTCGGCCGAGGGGCCCCTCGACTTCGCTCGGGGCAGGCTCCGTCCCGAGCGGAGAGACCTTGCTTCAACGATAAGTAGCTAATCGAGGAGAGAAGGTCTCTCCGCGCGGCCGTTCGGGCCTCGGTCGAGACGACGGAAATATGGCCCTGCCCGTATGACGCGGCAGGCAAAGAACCGCGCTAGCGTTTCTTCTCCCAACGCTGCGCTGCAGCATCGTCACCTTCGTGGGCGCCGACCCACTTTTCGCCGGCGGGCGTCTCCTCGAGCTTCCAGAACGGCGCCTTGGTCTTCAGCCAGTCGACCAGGAATTCGCAGGCCTCGAAGGCGGCCTCGCGGTGCGGCGAGCCGACGGCCACCAGCACGATGCGGTCGCCTGCCTCGAGCCTGCCGTGGCGATGCACGATCAAGGTCGCCTCGAGCGGCCAGCGGCGGCAGGCCTCGGCCTCGATTTCCTCCAGTGCCTTCTCGGTCATGCCGGGATAATGCTCGAGCGTCAGCGCGTCGATGCGCTCGCGGTGCAGGCCCTCGCGCACATGCATCTCGCGCACCAGGCCCACGAACACCACGAGCCCGCCGATCCGCTTGTTGCCCTCCGTCAGGCGATCCAGCTCGGCGCCCGTATCGAAATCGGCTTGCTGGACGCGCACGGCCATGGCGTCAGCCGCCCGTGAAAGGCGGGAAGAAGGCGACCTCGCGGACGCCGGCCAGCGAGGCGTCGAACGTCGCCGTGCGCTGGTCGACCGCGGCGCCGAAGGCCGCGCCTTCGGCCAGCGCTTCGGCATGGCCGGCGCTGCGCGCCCGCAACCACGCGACCAGCTCGCCCACGGTCTTCACGTCGGCGGGCGGCGCCACCTCTTCGTCGGCAAGGCCCACGGTGCGCTTCATCCAGGCGAAGTAGCGGACCTTCATGCCCGCCTCCTCATGTGGGCCCGCCTTCGGCCATGTGACGCAGGCCGGTGCGCAGGTAGTCGTAGCCGGTGATCAGCGTGAGCGCGGCGGCGATCCAGATCAACACCAGGCCCAGCTCGCCGATGATGGGCGGCACGGCGTCGCCCAGCAGCAGGAAGACGATGGCGCCCATCTGCACGGCGGTCTTCCATTTGGCGAGCTGGCTCACCGGCACGCCGACCCGCAATTCGGCTAAAAATTCGCGCAGGCCGGAGACCAGGATCTCGCGCGCCAGGATGATCAGCGCCGCCAGCACGTGGATGCCGCTCAGCTGTCCGCTGTTCACCAGCATCACCAGGGCCGCCGCCACCAGGAGCTTGTCGGCAATCGGATCGAGGAAGCGGCCGAAGCGCGAGATCTGGGCGTAGCGACGCGCGAAGTAGCCGTCGAACCAGTCGGTGACGCAGGCGGCCGCGAACAGGCCGGCCGACAGCCACTGCGCCCAGCCGTGCTCGAGCCAGAAACAGGCCACGACCAGGGGAATCGCGGCAATGCGCGACAGCGTCAGGATATTGGGAAGATTGAGCATGTGCGGGCTATTCTTAACGGCCGCCCCTGAAGTGGTCATGGATTTTCTGGGCAAGCGCGCCCGAGATGCCCGGCACCGCCTTGATGTCCTCGAGCGTCGCCACGGCCACGGCGCGTGCACTGCCGAAATGATGCAGCAGGGCGCGCTTGCGGCCCGAACCGATGCCCGGCACCTCGTCGAGCGCCGAGCGCGTGATGTCGGCCGCCCGACGTGCACGGTGCGTGCCGATGGCGAAGCGATGCGCCTCGTCCCGCAGGCGCTGCAGGAAATAGAGCACCGGATCGCGCGGCTCGAGCGAGAAGGGCGGCTTGCCCGGCACGAAGAAGCGCTCGCGGCCGGCGTCGCGGTCGGGCCCCTTGGCGATGCCGACGGTGGCGATGTCCTCCAGGCCGAGCTCGATCAGCACCTGGCGCGCCACCTCGAGCTGGCCCTGGCCGCCGTCGATCAGCACCAGGTCGGGCCAATGCTCCTCGGCCCGCTCGGGATCTTCCTTCAGCGCGCGGCCGAACCGGCGCGTCAGCACCTCGCGCATCATGGCGAAATCGTCGCCCGCCGCGCCCTCGGTCTTGATGTTGAACTTGCGATAGGAATTCTTGATGAAGCCGTCTGGCCCCGCCACCACCATGGCGCCGATCGGCGCGCTGCCCTGGATATGGCTGTTGTCGTAGATCTCGATGCGCTCGGGCGGGCCGTCGAGGCTGAAGAGGCGCGCCACGCCCTCGAGCAGCTGGCGCTGCGTGCCGCGCTCGGCCATGCGGCGCGCCAGGGCCTCGCGCGCGTTGAGGGTCGCCTGGTCGAGCGCGTCCTTCTGGTCACCACGCTTGGGATGGTGGATCTCGACCTTGTGCTCCGCCGCGAGGGCGAGCGCGCTTTCGAGCAACTCGCGTTCGGCGACATCGTGGCTGGTGAGGATGAGCTTGGGCGCCGGGCGCGATTCGTAGAACTGGCCGATGAAAGCCGACAGCACCGCGGGCTCGTCGAGCTCGCGCACGTGCGCCGGGAAGTAGGCGCGGTTGCCGAGATTCTGGCCGGCGCGCAGGAAGAACACCTGCACGCAGACCTGCCCGCCCTGGGCATGGGCGGCGAAGATGTCGGCTTCGTCGATCGAGGGCAGGGCGATCGACTGGTGCGACTGGATGTGGGCGAGCGCGCGGATGCGGTCGCGCAGCACCGCCGCGCCCTCGAATTCGAGCTCGGCCGAAGCCTTGTCCATGCGTTGCGAGAGCGCCTGCTGGACCTCGCGGTTGCGGCCGCCCAGAAAGCCGCGCACCTCGTCGACGATGGCGTCGTACTCGGGCTTGTCGATGCGGCCGACGCACGGCGCCGTGCAGCGCTTGATCTGGTACTGCAGGCAGGGCCGGGTCCGCGTCGAGAACACGCCGTCCGAGCACGAGCGCAGCGGAAAGGCACGCTGCAGGGCGTAGAGCGTGCGGTTGACCGCCGTGGCCGAGGCGAAGGGCCCGAAATACTCGCTCTTCGGATCGCGCGCGCCGCGGTGCTTGTTGAGCTGCGGGAAATCGTGGCCGCCGGCGATCTCGATGAAGGGGAACGACTTGTCGTCGCGTAACAACACATTGTAGCGCGGCATCAGGCGCTTGATGAGATTGCTCTCGAGCAGCAGCGCCTCGACCTCGGTATGGGTGACGACGATTTCCATCGATGCCGTCTCGGCGACCATGCGGCGGAGACGGTTCGAGAGATCGGCGACATGGACGTAGTTCGAGACGCGGCTCTTGAGCCTGCG
>DATHNU010000603.1:0-4275 GCA_035485695.1 Reyranella sp.
CCTGTTCCAGGCACTGATTGGGAGAAGGCGGCATCGCCGGAGGCGGCGGGCTTTCGCGGCTCGGGCTTCGAAGCGCTCGAGGCGCAACTCGTCACCCTGCCGACCACGGCTTTCATGGTCGTGTCGGGCGGCCGCGTCGCCTACAGCTACGGCGACGTGGCGCAGGCCTGCTATCTGGCCTCGGCGCGCAAAAGCGTCCTGTCAATGCTGTTCGGCAACTACGTCGCCAACGGCACGGTCAACCTCGATCGCACGATGGCTGACCTCGGCATCGACGAGGCCGACGGCCTGCTGCCGATCGAGAAGACGGCGCGCATCCGTGACCTGCTGATCGCCAGCTCCGGCGTCTATCATGCCGCCGGCAGCCCGGGCGACGATCCCAACTCGCCGCCGCGCGGCTCCAAGCAGCCCGGCACGTTCTTCCACTACAACAACTGGGACTTCAACGTCCTGGGCGCCGTGTTCGAGAAGCTGACCGGCAAGACGGTCTTCCAGGCGCTCGACCAGGATCTCGCCGGGCCGCTGCAGATGCAGGATTTCCAGCTCTCGCGTCAGCGCATGATGGGCTTCGAGAACCAGTCGCGCTTCCTCGCCTACCACCTGTTCCTGTCGACGCGCGACATGGCCCGCCTCGGGCTGGCGATGGCGCGCGGCGGTGACTGGAACGGCCGGCAGGTCGTGCCGGCGGCATGGGTCAGGGAGAGCACCGAGCCGCATGTCGCCGCGAGCAGCGTCGGCCGCGGCGGCGAGCTCGCCTACGGCTATCTCTGGTGGATCCCCGCGACGCGCAAGACGGCACCGTGGTCGGGTTCGTTCATGGCGAGCGGCCAGTTCGGCCAGTTCATCCTGGTCTTGCCGGCGATCGATACCGTGATCGTCCATCGTCGCGCCGTGACGGACGAGTACGCCGTGGCGCGCAATCTCGGCAAGACCAAGTTCGAGCCGCCGCGCGTCCTCGGCCCGGATTTCCTCAAGCTCGCCGACATGGTCGTGGCGGCGAGGAGCTAAGGACGTGTTCCGATTGAGAAGACTCACGTGAATTTCATTCGCGTTCCGTCGTCTCGACCGGAGCGCGAAGCGCGCAGTGGAGAGACCTTCTCTCCACCATAAGCGGCCTATCGTGGAGAGAAGGTCTCTCCGCTCGGGCCTGCCGGCCCTCGGTCGAGACGACGGAACGCGAAGAGAGGGAGACATCCAGCTCTTCGCAACTCGCCCTAATTCTTCTTCGCCTCGACATTCTTGTTCAACCAGTCGACCAGCCAGGCGGCGATTTCGAGGCTGTTGTTGTCCTGCATCAGCATGTGGGAGTTGCCCTTGATGCCGATCTCCGGCAGCACGACCAGCTCGGTCCTGCCGCCGGCCTTCTTCATCGCCTCGGCGAACGCGCGGCACTGCTTGAGGCGCGGCGCCCAGCGCGCGGCCAGGTCGACATAGTCGCCCCACAGCACCAGGATCGGGATCTGCCTGTAGGGCGCGAGGTCGCCGTCGGCGGCGGGACAGCCGCCCGGCTCGATCGAAACGATGCCCGCGATATCCTGGGTGTTGAGTGCCGCGGTCTGGAATGGGTAGATGCCGGACGCCGAATGGCTGATCAGGATCGTACCCTTGAGCTTGATCGCCAGCGCTGAAAGCGCGGGCACGGTCGGGTTGGGCGTGGGGAAGGTGGCGTTCCAGTCGGTCACCATCTGCTTCCAGAATTCGTCCTGCGCTTCGAGCGGGAACCGCATGCCCTCGAAGACCTTGGGATACTCCGGCCCAAAGCGGAAGATCGCCCACGCCGCCTCGTGACCGGCCGAGAAGACCGGCGGGATCTGGTCGGGCGGCGTCTTGCCGAGCTTGACGCTGTTGAAAGTCGACGGATCGCTCGCCGAGCGGCCACGCGCCACCTGGTCGATCACATACGTCGGAAAGCCCTGGCGGGCGAAATACTCGTCCCAGCCCATGCGCCCGTCGGGCGTCGTCTCCCACGTCTTGCCGGTAAGGCAGCAGCCGTGGATCAGGGTCACTGGCGTGTGGCTGGCGCCGGCCGGGATCTGGTAGCGGACATACATCTGCCCGATGGTGATCGTGCCCGAGGGCGCGTAGGCCGGCAGCGTGGAGAGCGTGTCCGACTTAACGTCGTGCCCGCCGATGAAGAAGCTGCCCTGCTTTTCGATGCTGAGCGGCTCAGCCATGGCCGGCGCCGCGGCGAGGAGGGCGAGCAGGCCGGCGGAACATACTTTGCCGATCATGTCCGTCTCCTAGCGCGTGGCGTTGCTGCGGATGAATCCGAGAACGGCCGCATTGAACGCCTCGGGCCGCTCCCACTGGATGGCGTGGCCCGCGTCCGACACGATCACGACCGTGCTGTTGGGAATCTTCTCGCCGACCTCGCGCAGCAGGAAGGGCGGGATCCAGAGGTCGGCGTCGCCGGTCATGAGCAGGGTCGGCACCTTGAGCTTGCCGAGTGCCTCCCAGGTGAACTTGTTCCTGAGCCGCGCCGGCGCGCGCTTGCCGGAGCGGTCGTGCCGCGTTTTCCATTCGGCCAGCCCCTCGGGATTGGCGACACGGTAGGACGGGCCGACTTCCTGGACCTCGATCGGCAAGTCCCCGAAGGGCTTTGGGCGCAGCGTCTCCAGCGTCTTCTGATAGTCGGACTCGGCGATGCCCATCATGCTCGATGCCAGCACGAGGCTCTGCAGCCGTCCGGGCTGAGACAGCGCGACATCGAGGCCGATGTAGCCGCCCAGTGCACTGCCCACGGCGTGGAACTTGCCGACCTTGAGGTAATCCATGAGGGCCAGCAGGTCGTCGGCGGCGAAGAACCTGTCGGTGTCGCTGCCCATTTCCGACCTGAACTGGCCGCGGCGCGAGTAGCAGATCACGCGATAGCCCGCCTTGGCGAAGACCGGTTGCTGATAGGGAAAGAATTCGGCGCTGCCTGAGCCCGGATGGAGGAAGACCACGACCTCGCCCGCTCCGCCGGTGTCCCAGTACCAGAGCTTCACGTTGCCGAGCTCGGCCAGTCCTTCGGTCATCGGCACTTGCGCCGGCAGGGGAGTCCGGAGGCCCATGTCCGGCTCGGCGGCGTCGGCCGGAGGGACGGTCGTGGCCAGACACCACGCGGCCGCAAAAGTCGTTGCCCCCGCGGCCATGGCGATGAGCCGCGAAATCGTGGCCGTCATTGTTCAAACCCTCCCCAGGACGCGCGGCGATGAGAGCAGGATTTCCAGGGAGCGTCACATCGCGTCCGCGATACCTTGGATTGCATCTAGTAAGCATCTGCAGAAGTCGCTAGAACGGAATCGGAGGAGAAATCACATGCATCTGTCGATCCCCGCACGCAGCCTGCTGGCTGCGCTCCTGACGCTTTCGTTCGTTGGCGCGGCGTCGGCGCATTCGCTCTGGCTGGAGCGCCAAGGCGACGGGCTGCGGCTCTATTTCGGCGAGTTCGAAGAGAACCTGCGCGAAGCCTCGCCCGGCCTGCTCGACCGGTTGAGCCCTCAGGCGAAAGTCGCCGTGGCGGGCGACACGGCGCTCAAGGTCGAGAAGACGGCTGATTTCTTCACCGTCGCCGGAGCCGTCGGCGCCGACGACAGCGTGGTCGCCGAGGATGTGCGTATTTCCGAGCGCCGCGCCGGCGAAAAGACGACGCACGTGCTGTCGCGCCTGGGCGCGCGCTACGTGGCCGACTTCAAGGAACGTCCGCCCACGAACACGCTCGACGTCGTGCCGGCCGGCAAGCCAGGCGCGTTCAAGGTGTTCTATCGGGGCAAGCCGCTCGCCAAGGCCAAGCTCGAGCTGATCGCCGAGTCGGGCTGGAAGCGCGAGTTCAAGACCGACGAGCAGGGCGCGGTGGAAGCGCCGCTGCCGTGGCGTGGGACTTACGTGATCGAGGTCCAGCACACCGACGCCACCCCCGGCAAGCTGGGCGAAGAAGCCTACGACACCGTGCGCTGCGCGAGCACGCTGTCGCTCCGCGTCGCCGACGGGCCGCAGGGGCTGCCGATTCCGCCCGCGGCGACGCCCAAGCGGCCCTAGCCGCCAGGCTAGCCCGCCGGCGCGAAGGTGCCGTGCAGCGAGAACGGCACGTGATGCTTGAGCGGCGCCACGAAGAGCGGTCGCGCCGCGAGGTCGCGGGCGTCAAGGCCGACGATGTCGGTACGGCCGCGCGCTGCGTCGTAGACCAGGCTCACCACGACGCCATCGTCCTCGGCCCCGCCTTGGCGCGTGGCGATGAAGACGGGCTCGCCCGGGTAGCCGCCCGGACCGAAATCGTGCCGTACCACGGCGCCG
>DATHNU010000604.1:0-10035 GCA_035485695.1 Reyranella sp.
TGACCTTCGGGCGGTACCGTTAAACATGAACATGCGGGTGCCGGATGTCTGCATTTGGCACAAATGCGAAATGGCGACCGGGCCCGGAAATATCTGCTGTAGGGGTTAGACCGGACATACCGCGGACATCATGAAAGCGACGCGTTTGGACCCTTAGCGGACATTGACCACATCATTCGGACGCTCCCACCCCCTATTCAAGTGGCTCGTTTGACCCGATACGGAGCATCCCAACCGCTTTCCGCTGAGTCAGACTTCGCTGTAGGTCATCCCGGTAAAGTTGCCGCCGGGGGTACCAGCAAGATCTCGGGTAGGATCAAAGGCGCGAGTTCCCCGACGACAAGGATTTGCGCTAATCTTGATCAAATGGTCGGGTTGGGAGGATAGGCATGGCAACGTTGATCCGCGGCGGCACCGTGGTGACCGCCGACCAGAGCTACCGGGCAGACGTTCTCTGCGACCAGGGTCTCATCAAGCAGATCGCGCCCAGCATCGACGCCCCGGCGGGCGGGCGCGTGGTCGATGCCGGCGGCAAGCTCGTCATGCCGGGCGGCATCGACCCTCACACCCACATGGAACTGCCCTTCATGGGAACGACCGCGTCGGAGGATTTCTTCACCGGCACGTCGGCGGGCTTCGCCGGCGGCACCACCATGATCATCGACTTCGTGATTCCCAACCCGAAAGAACCGTTGCTGGAGGCCTATCACAAATGGCGCGGCTGGGCGGAGAAGGCGGCGGGCGACTATTCCTTCCACGTCGCGGTCACCTGGTGGGACGACAGCGTGCATCGTGACATGGGCACGCTCACCAAGGAGCATGGCGTCAACAGTTTCAAGCACTTCATGGCCTACAAGGGCGCGATCATGGCCGACGACGAAGTGCTGGTGAACAGTTTCACCCGCGCCCGCGAGCTCGGCGCCATCTGCACCGTGCACGCCGAGAACGGCGAACTGGTGTTCCAACTGCAGCAGCAGCTCCTGAAAGCCGGCATCACCGGCCCCGAGGGCCATCCATTGTCGCGGCCGCCCGAGGTCGAGGGCGAGGCGGCCAACCGGGCCATACGCATCGCCCAAGTGCTGGGCGTGCCGCTGTACGTCGTGCACAACTCCTGCCGCGAATCGCTCGAGGCCATCACGCGCGCGCGCAACGAGGGCCAGCGCGTGTTCGGCGAGGTGCTCGCTGGCCATCTCGTGGTCGACGATTCGGTCTATCGCCATCCCGACTGGAACGTGGCGGCGGCCTACGTCATGAGCCCGCCGTTCCGGCCCAAGGAGCACCAGGAAGTCCTGTGGCGCGGCCTGCAATCGGGCAATCTGCAGACCACGGCGACCGACCACTGCTGCTTCTGCGCGCCGCAGAAGGCGATGGGCCGTAGCGATTTCACCAAGATCCCCAACGGCACCGGCGGCGTGGAGGATCGCATGTCGATCCTCTGGCACTACGGCGTGGGCACCGGTCGGCTGACGGCCAACGAGTTCGTGCGCGTCACCTCGACCAACGCCGCCCAGATCTTCAACATCTATCCGCGCAAAGGCTCGATCACCGTCGGGGCGGATGCCGACATCGTGGTGTGGGATGCCAATGCCAGGCGCACCATCTCGGCCAAGACCCACCACCAGAAGGTCGACTACAATATCTTCGAGGGTCTCACGGTGCAGGGTGTAGCCACGCACACCATCGCGCAGGGCAACCTGGTGTGGGCCGACGGCAAGCTCGACGCCAGGCGCGGCGCCGGCCGTTACATTCCCCGGCCGACCTTTGCGCCCTTCTTCGACGCCATCCAGCGCCAGTCGGAGCTCAAGGTCCCCCGCGCGGTGCCGCGCATGGCGGCGGAGTAGCGACCTCCTCACGTCTCAAATTCCTCTCCCCCGCCAGGGGGAGAGGAGCATGATGGAAGAGGGGGATGATTTAACGTTGTAAGACGAACGCCTACTTCTTCATCGCCTTGTCCCACACGTCGTGCGTCCAGGCGCCGGCCGGCTTCTTGGTGATGACCGGGTCGGAGCTGCCCTTAAGCAGCACGTCGACGGTGCGCTGGTAGTCGGCCTCCTCGAGATAGCCCAGGCCCTTGGGCTGGTCGGCCACGAGCTTGGCGATCTCGCCCATCATCCGCGTCTGATGCTTCTCGGTCTGCGCGCCGGTCGTGTCGTTCTTGAGTACGATCTTGACCGCCTCGGGCTGGTTCTTGATGGCGTAGTCCCAGCCCTTCATCGAAGCGCGCACGAAGCGCGCCAGCCTGTCGACCGTGGCGGCGTCCTTGAGCTTGCCGTCCAGCGTGTAGAGCCCGTCCTCGAGCGTCGCCACGCCCTGGTCCTCATACTTGAAGACGACCAGATCGGCGGGCTTCATGCCCGCGTCGATCAGCTGCCAATACTCGTTGTAAGTCATGGTCGAGATGCAGGCCGCCTGCTTCTGCAGCAAGGGATCGACGTTGAAACCCTGCTTGAGGACCTTGATGTCGGCATCCGGGCCCGAGGTCTTGAGCTTGAGCTTGTCCATCCACGACAGGAACGGATACTCGTTGCCGCCGAACCACACGCCGAGCGTCTTGCCCTTGAAGTCGGCCGGCGTCTTCACGCCGCTGTCGGCGCGGCAGGTCAGCATCATGCCCGAGCGCTTGAAGACCTGGGCGATGTTGACCAGCGCGACGCCCTTTTCGCGCGTCGCCAGGGCCGACGGCATCCAGTCGATCACCACGTCGGCCCCGCCGCCGGCGATGACCTGCGGCGGGGCGACGTCGGGGCCGCCCGCCTTGATCGTGACATCAAGGTTCTCGTCCTTGTAGAAGCCCTTGTCCTTGGCCACGAAGTAGCCAGCGAACTGGGCCTGGGTCACCCACTTCAGCTGCAGGGTCAGCTTATCGGCCGCCTGGGCGCTCAGGCTGGTTGACGCCAGGACGGCGGCTCCAACCAAAATCACAAGTCTCTTCATGCCTTCCTCCTAGTCGTTGCCCGTTAAACCAGTTCCTCGCGGTACGATGGATGCCAGAAGGTCAGCCCCCGCTCGATGAGCGCGAGGACGCCGTAGAACATCGAACCGGCGAGGGCCGCGACGGCGATCGTCGCCCACACCATGTCGACGTTCATGCGGCCGATCTCGACCGAGATGCGAAAGCCCAGGCCCGTCACCGGCGTGCCGAAGAACTCTGCGACGATGCCGCCGATCATCGCCAAGGTCGAGTTGATCTTCAGGGCATTGAAGATGAAGGGCAATGCGTTGGGCAGACGAAGTTTGCCCAGGATCTGGCCATAGCCCGCCGCATAGGAGTGCATGAGATCGCGTTCGATATCGCCCGCCGCGGCCAGCCCGGCCAGGGTGTTCACCAGCATGGGGAAGAAGGTCATCACCACGATCACCGCGGCCTTCGACTGCCAGTCGAAGCCGAACCACATGACCATGATGGGCGCGATGCCGACGATGGGGATGGCGCTGACCAGCAAGCCCAGCGGCAGCAGGCCGCGCTGCAGGAACGGGCTGCGGTCGACCAGCAGGGCGACCACGAAACCGGCGCCGGAACCGAGCGTGAAGCCAGCCAGCACCGATTTCAGGAAGGTCTGCCGGAAATCCTGCCACAACAGTCCGGCATTGGCGGCCAGCTGGTGGCCGATGCGGGCCGGGCTCGGCAGCAGCACCGGCGGCACGTCGAAGCCCACCGTCAGGACCTGCCAGAGCCAGAGCAGCAGGAGGCCGAACAATCCCGGCACGACCAGCGCACCGACCCAGTGAGGCGTCCGCAACGCCGCGAGGCCTTCCAGCCCGCGCCAGGCGAGCGTCGCGACGGCGGCGACGAGCAGCCAGAACGCCGGCCCGTCGCGGCCGACCGACAGGCCGCCGTCCAGGGCGGCCAGCGGCGCGCTGGCGCCAAGCAGCGCCCCAACCAGGGCAACGAGGCCCACGATCGGATTGTTGGCGTGACGCGGCAGTGTCGCCAGCGCGCCCAGCAGGCAAAGTCCCACGGCGGCAATCGGCGTCCCGAGATCCTGCCAATAGACGGGCACGCCGTTGTCGAGGCCGAGCGGCAGCAAGAGCGAGGCAAAGGTCGACAGGGCAGCGAGAAGCGCGACGCCGTTCACTTTCATGGCCGCGCCCCCATGCGGCTGAGCGTCACGCGCTCGACGGCGTCGACCGCTGCGACCAGGACGGCGCCAAGCAGCGCCGCCATGAACAGCGCCGCCCAGATCTGCACCGTCTGGCCGTAGTAGGAGCCGCTCAGCAGCCGCGCGCCCAGGCCTTCTTGCGCGCCGGTCGGCAGCTCGCCGACGATGGCGCCGACCAGACTGATGGCGATCGCGACCTTGAGCGACGCAAAGAGGAAGGCGACCGACGCGGGCCAGCGCAGCTTCCAGAATAGCTGGCTCGGCGTCGCCGAATAGGTGCGCATCAGGTCGAGCTGCAAGGGATCGGGCGAGCGCAGGCCCTTCACCATGCCGATGGTGACCGGGAAGAAGCAGAGATACATCGAGATCACGGCCTTGGGCATGAGGCCGGTCAGGCCCATGTTGCCCAGTACGACAATGATCATGGGAGCGATCGCCAGGATCGGGATGGTCTGCGAGGCGATGATCCAGGGCAGCAGGCTGCGGTCGAGCGTGCGCCAGCGCACGATGCCGAGCGATAGCAGGATGCCGAGCACTGTGCCCAGGGCGAAGCCCACGACGGCCGCCGAGCCCGTCACATAGGCATGGTAGACCAAGCTGCGGGGCGAGCTCAGCTCGTGGCCGAACACGCCGTCATAGAATCCGATCGCTACCTGATGCGGCGCCGGCAGGAGCGGACGCTCGAGCGACCAGGCGGTCTCCACCAAAGTCCACGGCGTCGCAGGCTGGTCGGTCTGCTCCAGGCGCTGCTCGGCCAACCCGGCGTTCAGCCAGATCGCGCCGAGGTACCAGAGCGCGAGCAGCGCCGTGACCACGACGACGAGCGGCAGCGTGCTGCTCGCGCGCAAGCGGTTCAGCGCCGCGGGCAGGGCCGGCCGGAGAGCTACGTCAGTCATAGGAATGCCCGGCGCGCAGCGCGCGACGTACCCTGAGCGCGATATCGAGGAAGGCCGGCGTCTCGCGCACGTCGAGCGTCCGGTCGGCGGGCAGGTTGCACTCGATGACGTCGAGGATGCGGCCCGGCCGCGGCGACATCACCACGACGCGGTTCGACAGGAACACCGCTTCGGGAATCGAATGGGTGACGAAAACCACCGTCTTTTGCGTCTGCTCCCACAGCCGCAGCAGCTGCTCGTTCAGGTGATCGCGCGTGATCTCGTCGAGCGCCCCGAACGGCTCGTCCATCAGCAGCAGCCGGGGCTCGAAGCTGAGCGCGCGCCCGATCGACACGCGCTGCTGCATGCCGCCCGAGAGTTGCCAGGGAAACTTGTCGGCGAACTCTTCCAGGCCGACCATGGCGAGGTATTGACGGGCCCGCGCCTCGCGCTCCGCCCTCGACACGCCCATGATCTCGAGCGGCAGCATGAGGTTGCGCCGGACCGTGCGCCAGGCATAGAGGGCTGGTGCCTGGAAGACGTAGCCGTAGGCGCGGGCGAGCCGGGCCTCCCGGGGCGACAGACCGTTGACCCTGATCTCACCGCCGGTCGGCTGCACCAGATCGGCCATGACGCGCATCAGCGTGGTCTTGCCGCAGCCCGAGGGCCCGATCAGCGAGACGAATTCGCCGGACTTGATCTGCATATTGACCTTGCTCAGCGCCACAACCGGCGCATCCGCCGTCTCGAATGTCAGCGACAGGTCGCGCAGGTCGATGGCGAGGGGAGCGGCTGGCGAAGCGCTCGTCACTTCGCCGTCTGCCGCAAGGGATTGTTCGGATGCTCGAGCCAGGTGATCGGCGCCTTCCCCGTCGCCACTTCGACCATGCTGATGCAGTCCGTCACCGGACAGGCATACAGGCAGAGATTGCAGCCGACACACTCGGCGTCGATCACCTCATAGTGCCGCTCGCCGCCCGCTTTGCGGGCCGCGATCGCCTGGTGCGAGGTGTCCTCGCAGGCGATGTGGCAGAGGCCGCACTTGATGCAGGCCTGCTGGTCGATCAGCGCCACCGTCTTGTAGTTGAGGTCGAGATGCGCCCAGTCGGTGACGTTGGGCAGGGCGCGGCCCAGAATGCCGGCGACGCTGGCATGGCCCTTGGCGTCGAGCCAGTTCGAAAGGCCGTCCACCATGTCGTCGATGATCTTGAAGCCGTAATGCATCGCCGCCGTGCAGACCTGCACCGACGCGGCGCCCAGGGCATGGAACTCCGCCGCGTCCTGCCAGGTGGCGATGCCGCCGATGCCCGAAATCGGCAGGCCGGCGCATTCCGGGTCGCGCGCAATCTCGGCCACCATGTTGAGCGCGATCGGCTTCACCGCCGGCCCGCAATAGCCGCCATGGGTTCCCTTGCCGGCCACCACCGGCTGCGGCGCCATGCGCTCGAGATCGACGCCGATTATCGAATTGACGGTGTTGATCAGCGACACGCCGTCGGCGCCGCCGCGCTTGGCGGCGCGCGCCGGCCCCAGGACGTTGGTGACGTTGGGGGTGAGCTTGACCAGCACCGGCATGCGCGTGTGCTGCTTGCACCAGCGCGTCACCATCTCGACATAGTCCGGCACCTGGCCGACCGCGGCGCCCATGCCGCGCTCGGACATGCCGTGCGGACAGCCGAAATTCAGCTCGACGCCGTCGGCGCGCGTCTCCTCGACCCGCTTCAGGATGCTCTTCCAGCTGTCTTCGACGCATGGCACCATCAGCGACACGATCAGCGCGCGGTCGGGCCAATCGCGCTTGACCTGCTTGATCTCGTCGAGATTGACCTGCAAGGGCCGGTCGGTGATCAGCTCGATATTAGTGAAGCCCACCATGCGCTGGCCGCCCACTTCGAGAGCGCCGTAGCGCGAGGCGGTGTTGACGATGGGCGGCCCGTCCTCGCCCAGCGTCTTCCACACCGCACCGCCCCAGCCCGCCTTGAAGGCGCGCACGACGTTGTAGGCCTTGTCGGTCGGCGGCGCCGAGGCGAGCCAGAACGGATTGGACGACTTGATGCCGGCGAAGGTGGTGCGGAGGTCGGCCATGGAGTTCCTCCCTATCAGGCGCGCAGGGCGCGATTGATCGCTGCGGCGGCTATCTTGCCGTCCTGCACGGCGGTTACGGTGAGATCATCACCCGGGACGCAGTCCCCGCCGGCCCACACGTCGGTCAGCGAGGTCTGGCGGTCGGCATTGATCGCGATGCGCCCGTCTTTCAACTCGAGCAGCTCGCCGAGCGGCGAGGCCACGAAGGTCTGCCCGATCGCCTTGAACAGCATATCGGCCGGCAGCGTGAAGCGGTCGCCCGTTGTCAGCAACCGGCCTTGCTCGTCCAGTTGGGTGTACTCGAACTCGACCTCCTTCAGGCGTCCGTCGCGGGCCATGAGACGCAACGGCCGCGCCCAGTGCTTGATGCGCACGCCATTGGTCTGCGCCAGCTCCTGTTCGTGCCAGGTCGCGCCCATCTGCTCGGGCCCGCGGCGATAGACGATGGTCACATCCTCGGCGCCGAGCCGCCTGGCCTGCACGGCGATGTCGATCGCAGTATTGCCGCCGCCGATCACCACCACGCGGCGGCCGATCTCCAGCGCGCCCTTGTCCTTGGCCTGGCGTAGGCGCTCGATATAGGCGACGGCGTCGAGTACGCCCGCCATGTCCTCGCCGTCGAGGGCGAGCGCATTGACCCCGGCCAGTCCCATGCCGAGGAACACCGCGTCGAAGTCCTGCCGCAGCTTCGCCAGCGTGACGTCGCGGCCGAGCGCCTTGCCGAACTCGATATGGATGCCGCCGACCGCCAGAATGAACGCCACCTCGGCCTGGGCAAAGTCGTTCGGCACCTTGTAGGCGGCGACGCCGTATTCATTGAGGCCGCCGGCCTTCGGCCGGGCTTCGAACACGGTGACCTCGTGGCCGCTGAGCGCCAGGCGATGGGCGCTGGCAAGGCCCGCCGGGCCGGCGCCGACCACGGCGACGCGCTTGCCCGTCGCGGCGCCGCGCTTGAAAGGCTGCAGCTTGTGCTCGAACAGCCAGTCTGTCGCGTAGCGCTGCAAGGCGCCGATTCGCACCGGTTTGCTCTCCTGCGCCTCGCGCACGCAGGCCGCCTCGCACAGGACCTCGACCGGGCAGACCCGCGCGCAGGCGCCCCCCATCACGTTCTCGCTCAGGATGGTGATGGCGGCACCCTTGACGTTGTCGGTCGCGATCTTGCGGATGAAGCCGGGAACGTCGATCCCCGTCGGGCAGGCTTGCAGGCAGGGTGCGTCATAACAGAAGTAGCAGCGGCTTGATTCGATCAGGGCGCGCTTGCGGTCGAGCGGCACGTGGATGTCGGCAAACTTCCGCTCCAGC
Source organism: Reyranella sp. (assembly GCA_035485695.1). Lineage (GTDB taxonomy): Bacteria > Pseudomonadota > Alphaproteobacteria > Reyranellales > Reyranellaceae > Reyranella. The sequence goes on from DATHNU010000604.1 coordinate 8,363, forward strand.
TCGTCAGCTTCCAGGCGCCGTGCCGCAATGTCATCCATAGGGCCCCCCGTGATCGGCTGGCACGGTAGCGACAGTCTGACCAAACGGTCAAGTTCGGCGCTGGAGCGACACCCGCCGGTCCTGTAGCATTGCGCGGTCATGCCCGCGCCGCGACCCCGCAAGACCAATGCCAACGGCCGCGGCAGGATTCGTGAAAGCAACGAGCTGCGCCTGCTGAAGGCGGCCGAGACGGTGTTCGCCGAGCGCGGCTTTCGCGGCGCCACCACCGCCGAGATCGCGGCCCGCGCGCGGCTGCCCAAGGCCAATCTGCACTACTACTTCCGGACCAAGGCCGGGCTCTATCGCGCCGTGCTGGCCAACGTGTTGGAGCTGTGGCTCGACGAGCTCGACCGCTTCACGCCCGACCGCGAGCCCGCGGACGCGATCGCCGAATACATCGCCGGCAAGCTCTACTGGTCGCGCGTCAGGCCGCATGCTTCAAAGGTCTTCGCCAACGAGATCCTGCACGGCGCGCCCTTCCTCGACTCCTACTTGGCGCGCGATCTGCGCCAGCGGGTCGAGCAGAAGGCCAAGGTAATCCGCCAGTGGATCAAAGGCGGCAAGCTCAGGCCCATCGATCCCAAGCATTTCATCTTTCAGCTGTGGGCGACGACGCAGCACTATGCCGACTTCGAGGTGCAGGTCCGCGCCGTGCTGGGCCGCCGCAAGCTCGGCAAACGTGATTTCGCCAACGCAGCAGCCAGCATCACGGCCCTCATGCTCGACGGCTGCCGGGTGCGGGATTCAACCTCACCCTGAGGGTGAGGTGTCGTTGATACCAGCGGCCGCTAGATCTGCGCGAGGTTGGCGTAGGTCTCGGGCCGGCGGTCGCGATAGAACTGCCAGAGGTTGCGCACTTCGCGCACCATGTCCCACTCCATATCGGCGACCAGAAGCTCGTCCTCATCCTCGCTCGCCTTGGCGATGATCTTGCCGCGCGGATTGACGAAATAGGCCGAGCCATAGAAGCGGCCGATGTTCCACGGCTGTTCGGTGCCCACCCGGTTGACCGCGCCGATGTAACAGCCATTGGCCACGGCCGCCGCCGGTTGCTCGAGCTCCCAGAGATACTGGCTGAGGCCGGCCACGGTGGCGGAGGGATTGACGATGTATTCCGCGCCGTTCAGCGCCAGCGCCCGCCAGCCCTCGGGGAAGTGGCGGTCGTAGCAGATATAGACTCCGAGCTTGCAGTAGGCGGTCTGGAACACCGGATAGCCGAGATTGCCGGGCTTGAAGAAGAACTTCTCGTAAAAGCCGGCGACCTGCGGGATATGGTTCTTGCGGTACTTGCCGAGATACTTGCCGTCGGCGTCGATCACCGCCGCGGTGTTGTAATAGACGCCGGTGATCTCTTCCTCGTAGATCGGCACCACCATGACCATTGAGTGCTTCTTGGCCAGCTCCTGCATCAGCTTGGTGGTCGGGCCGTCGGGAATGCGTTCGACGGCGGCGTACCACTTGGCATCCTGGCTGGGACAGAAGTAGGGCTGGGTGAAGACCTCCTGCAGGCACAAGACCTGGACGCCCTTGCCGCCGGCTTCCTCGATCAGCGGGACGTGTGCGGCCACCATGCGCTCGCGGATCTCGTCCGGCGACATGGCCGTGTCGCCCTTCAGCGCCATCTGGATCAGGCC